>JBIKKL010000426.1:0-4673 GCA_044360365.1 Burkholderiales bacterium
ATTCCGGCCCGTTGTCGCTGCCGAAAATGAACAACGTGTTCTCTGCGATGCCCAGCGCGTTCACGGCATCTAGCATCTGCCCGACCCGATGATCCATTTCGACCATGGCATCCGCGAAATCGCCGGCGCCGGTCCGGCCTTCGAAATCGCGATGCGGCAGGGTCGGGTAGTGCATCTGGGTGATGGGCACGTAAGCGAAGAACGGGTTTGCCGCTCGTGCCTGTCGCTGCATGAAATCGATGGTGCGTTCCGCAAGTTCGCCATCGATGCGCCGGCGTGCTTCGAGGTCGTACACGTGCAGATTGCGTGCCGGCTCGCCGACGCGACCTTCCATCACGTAGGGCAGCGGCGTGATGCTCGGGTCGTAGCCCGGCGACGTCGTGAACATGCTCTCGTTGCTCGTGCGCGGGATGCCGTACCACTCGTCGAAGCCTCGGTCCTTTGGATAGCGGCCTTCGCGGTCGCCGAGATGCCACTTGCCGAAGCAACCGGTCGAATAGCCGCGCGACTTGATGAGTTGTGCCAGCGTCACTTCCCACGGAATGATGCCCTGGGGCAGCCCCGCCGGCACGGATTGAAGGGCGCCGGTACGGATCGGGTGACGCCCGGTCATCAATGCGGACCGCGTGGGGACACAGTCGCTTTCGACGTTGAAGTTGGTGAAGCGAAGGCCTTCGGCCGCGAGCGCGTCGATGCGCGGCGTCGGAGCACCTCGGAGCGCGCCGCCGCCGTAGCAGCCAAGTTCGCCCCAGCCCAGATTGTCGGCGAGGATGAGAACGATGTTGGGCGTATCGGACTTCGATTGGTGCATGGTGAAGTGGCGTCCTGTGCGAGATGGAGGAGGCGACATGGAGCAGATCAGGACGGGAATGATACGCTCGCCCGCTTTACGTCGAGACAAGGCCGCGCATGAATCGCATTATTCGTACATCGTTCTCTGTCGCCACGGCTGCATTGATCGGGCTTGTCGCTCTGGCGGGCGGGGCGCATGCCCAGTCGTCGTTCCCGTCGAAGACCATCCGCATCGTCGTGCCCTTTGCGCCCGCGGGCGGCACCGACATCTTCGCCCGCAGCCTCGCGCAACGCTTCAGCGAGAGCATGGGACGGCAGGTGCTGGTCGAGAACCGTCCCGGCGGCAATGCAATCATCGGAACGGAACTTGTGGCCAAGGCCGCCCCCGATGGTCACACCGTACTCATGACGACCAACATCTTCACGATCAACCCGTGGCTGTATCCGGCGATTCCCTTCAATGTCGAGCGGGACTTCGAACCGGTCACGCTCGCGGGTGCAGCACCGAATCTGCTCGCCGTGCACCCATCGTTGCCGGTCAGGAACGTCAAGGAACTGGTGGCCTTTGCGCAAGCGCGACCCGGGCAAGTCACGATTGCCGCCGCCGGCCGTGGCACGCCGTCGCATCTGGCCGCCGAACTGCTCAAACAGTCCACCAGAACGGATCTGCTGGTGGTGCAGTACAAGGGCACCGGCGCCTCGCTGAACGATCTGGTCGGCGGACAGGTGGCGATGTCGTTCGGTACGCTGCCCGGGCTGGCGCCGCTCGCCAAGAGCGGTCGAGTGCGGGCGTTGGCCGTGAGCGGATCAAGGCGTGCGCCCACGATGCCCGAGGTGCCGACGGCCGGCGAGTCGCTGCCCGGGTTCGAGGTGCTGACCTGGTACGGCCTCTTCGTGCCGGCGGGTACGCCGCGGGATATCGTCATGCGCCTTAACGCCGAGACGGTGAAAGCGCTGTCCAGTCCGGAAATGAAACAGCGCATCGCCGCGCAGGGATTCGAGGCCGTCGGGAATACGCCCGCGCAGTTTCTGGAGGTGATCCGGCGCGATCTTGCGCGCTGGAAGGGCGTGATCGAAGTCGCCGGGATCAAAGGCGAGTAGGGCGGCCGGGCGCCGCTTGCATGCGCAGATGTGCCGCGACGGTATCGCAGTGCTCAGCCTTTGCGACGCGTGAGGAAGGTGTCGACCTTCTCCTTGTGATCGGGCGTATCAATCAGGACGGACATCTGCGCAGACACCGAATCCAGATGAGCGGCGAGCGGCGTGAACATGCCGTGATATACGGCGCGCTTGAAGGCTCGTATCGCCTCCTGCGGTTGAGATGCGATCGCGCGTGCGGTTTCGTTGACGACATCGAGCAGTTGATCGTCGGGAACGACGCGATTGACGAGGCCGATGCGTTCGGCTTCGGCGGCATCGACGTTGCGTCCCGTCCAGAAGAGTTCGAGCGCGCGTGCGGTGCCAATGATGCGCGGCAGGAAGTACGTGCCGGCGTCGCCGGCGAGCAAGCCCATGTTGATGTAGCTCTCGGCCAGGGTGGCCGACTGCGCCATGATCCGCATGTCGCACATGAGCGCCATGTCCATGCCGGCGCCACGGGCGAGTCCGTTGATGGCCGCAATGACCGGCTTCTCGGCGCGTTCGAGGGTGAATACGATCTTGTGGATGTGCTTCCAGAGGTAGTTCTTGCGCTCGAGGCTGTCCCAGCGACGGAAGTCCATGAACGAGCCGACGTCTCCGCCCGAGCAGAACGCCCGTCCGGCGCCTGTCAGAACGATGACCTTGACCGCCGGATCCTCGCACGCTTCGCCGAGCAGCTGGGTCCACAGCGAAATCATCGGCAAATCGAACGAGTTCAGTTTCTCGGGGCGGTTCATCGTGAGGGTCGCGACGCCGTGGGCGTCGGTCGACAGGAGCATGGAGTCGCTCATTGAAATTCCTTCGGATCGGGGACGGGGAACAGGATCGCCTTGCAGCGTATCATCGGCTTACGGCAGGGTCGACAGTTGGCTTGAGCGGCTGGTTCCCGGATTCGCGCAATCGGGTCGATAGACAGGCAGGGAGGAATGCCAGCGCCATCGGATTCGCGCTCAGGGTCGAGCGTTCGAGCGGTGCGATGGGGGACGGCCCATCCGGGCCGTCCCCATCGTCTTCTCCGCCGGGTTCCCGTCTTGCGACGCTCCCGAACCTCCTCCGTCGAACTGTACGAAAGCCCGCCTTGCAGCGGGCTTTCGAAACTGTCAGCGCTTTGCTGCTCTGCCCAGCAGGGCGTTGGCGACGATATTGCGCTGGATCTGATTGGTGCCTTCGATGATCTGCAGCACCTTGGCGTCGCGGAAGTAGCGATTGATCGGGTACTCGTTCGAGATCCCCGAGGCACCGAAGAGCTGGACGGCGTCCGTTGCGACCTTCATCGCCACGTCGGTCGCAAAGCACTTCGCCATCGCCGCCGTCGCAGCGAGTTCGTTGCCCTTGATGCCTTGATCGACCATCGATGCCGATCGGTAAACGAGTTGCCGTGCGGCTTCCGTTTGCATCGCCATATCGGCGAGCATCCAGCGCACCCCCTGGAAATCGCTCACTTGCTGGCCGAACGCCCGCCTGCCTTGAATGAATTCGGTCGAGTGATCGATCGCGCCCTGAGCGAGGCCGATGGCTCGCGCGGCAATCAACGGCCGCGATTTGTTGAAGGCTTCCATCACGATCTTGAATCCGCGGCCTTCCGGGCCGAGACGGTTCGCCTCCGGTACCAGGACGTCGTCGAGGAACAGGGGCGAGGACGGTACCCCGCGGGCGCCCATCTTGTCTTCCTTGCGGCCGATGACGAACCCCTTCATGTCGCGTTCGACGATGAAGAGATTGATGCTGCCCGGGGAGTCGTCGTCGCCGGTCTTGGCCGCGACGAGAACGAAGTCGGAGACGGCCGAGTTCGTACACCAGATCTTGGAGCCGCTAATGCGGTAGCCGCCCGCCACCCGACGCGCGCGGGTGCGGATGCCGGAGACGTCGGAGCCGCTCTGAGGTTCGGTGGTCGAGAAAGCCGCCCGGGTTTCCCCCGATGCGAGCCCCGGCAGATAGCGTGCCTTTTGTTCATCGCTGCCGCCGGCGTAAATGGCGCTGAAGGGCAGCCATTGCACGACGAGCAGATAAGCGGTGTTGTAGCAGACCCGCCCGAACTCTTCGACGGCGACGCACGCGCTCAACATGCTGCCGGTGCCACCGTACTCCGCTGGGAACGGAACGGTGAACAGCCCCAGTTCGCGCAGGAGATCGAAGATGTCCTGCGGGTACTCGGCAGTGCGATCGATTTCGTTGGCGCGCTGCGCGATCCGTTCCCGTGCTACGCGGCGCACCAGCGCCTGGATCTCGAGCTGCTCGGAGTTGAGGCTATAACTCACTGACCGTTTTCGCTGAAAATTTCTGAACGACGTTCAGTATAATGAATGTCTCTCGCAGGTCGTGTCAACTCTCGCCTACATCCCGCCATGGCTATCAGTACGTCGAACGAAGACCCATCGGCCGCCGGTGGCCCCCGCTCGGTGATGCGTCTCATGCGGGTATTCGAGGCCATTGCTGCCGCCCGAGAGGGCAGGTCGCTCGCGCATTTGAGCGCTCAGTTGAGTTCGCCGAAGAGCAGCCTGCTGACCCTGCTGCGACCGCTCGTGGCAGGCGGATATCTCATGCACGTGGACAATCGGTATCGTCTCGGGACGTCCGCGTATCGATTGGCATCCGCCATCCTTGCGACGCGCGACCTCACGCAACTGATGGCGCCCTACATGGAAGACCTCGTGGCACGCACGCGCGAAAGCGTGTTCCTCGCGATCCTCGACCGTGAAGCTCGTCTTGTGACCTACGCCGATCGAATCGACAGCCCGCAG
>JBIKKL010000427.1:0-4671 GCA_044360365.1 Burkholderiales bacterium
CGACCTCGATGCCGGCACCTGGAGTTCCAGCGGGGTGATGGGCTTGATTCACGATGTGCCGACTTGCGCTGAGCTGATCGAGCGCATCGTCGCCGACGCCACCGAGATCATCCGCAAGCGTCTGCCTGCGATGGTGGCGGGTTGACCGGCGGAGGGTTAAAGCTTCAACAGGCCTTTTCGATTGATGAAGTGTCCGATCATCCCGACGAGAAATCCGATGCCGACGTTCCATATGCAGAAGGCCGCAGTGATGAGAGTCAGAAATCGTTCGCCCTTGTCGGGACTGAGATCGCACGCGCCGAGTGCCAGCTGAGCCCCGGTCAGGAACAGGATGACGCCGAGCACCGCACGCGGGAATATCTCCAGCAGCGTCTGCACGGATCCGCTCAGGAACAAGGCAAGCACTAGAAGAAGAACGCCGAGGATGACCGTGGCGCCGCCGGTGCGAGCGCCGAAAGCGACGTGACCGGCCATGCCGCCTGCGCCGTGACACATCGGGATGCCGCCGACGGCCGAGCCGAAGACGTTCAGCATGCCGGTGGAATTCGCGAGCTGGTTGTCGTGGACCGGACGATCTGCAAACAGAAGGTTGTTCTCTTCTCGAGTTGCGATGATCGCGTTGCCCAGGGTCAGAGGCAGCTGAGGCAGGGTGAGGAATACGGTGCCGAGCAAGAGGTCGTGCCAGGTGATGTCGGCGAGCGCGAAGCGAGGCGCACGGAACTCGAAGGCAATGCCGCTTATCTTGCTCCACAACGACGGATCCTGAACGAGACCGCAGGCCGCGCCGAAGATCAGCAGCAGGAACATGGCGGGCACCTTGCGGTTGGTCAGCAGCAGTACGGTGCCCGCCAAGCCGATGCCGGCCACGAGCCAGTTCGTGGTCATCATCTCGATGCCCTGGATCATGAAGGCCATCCCCAGACCGAGCACGATACCCATGACGACGAACCGGGGAATGAGCGCGGCAACACGGCGCGCCGTTCCCGTCATGCCGAGCAGCAGCCAGATGACGCCTGTGGTGAGGCCGGCACCCAGGACGGCTGCAGGGGTGATCACCGCGGTTTGCGCTGCCTGAGTGACTGCGACCGCCCCGGCGGCTTTCATGGGTTGCACGGGAATCGGCGTGCGGTAGTACAGCCCGCACACGATCAGCGTGACGCCGAACGCAAACAGGACGCCGAGAGGATCCATGCCGACCATCCCGATGTAGGCTACGACGAACGGGATCATCGTGCCCAGATCGCCGAACGCGCCGGCCCACTCCATGCGGTCGTACCGGTTGCGCCGCGCAGGGCCTGATGCGACGGGGCCCTTCGACGATTCGTTGCTTTCGGCTACGGGCACGTTTCCTCCATCGGCGGGGAATGACTATACAACACTTGATTCTTCAGGCGCTGCGCCGTGTCCCGCAGCACGGCTTGATCCCGAGCGGTGGATATCCCCTCCGTACGTTGTATCTTTCCGAAGCCAACTTTAGTATGCAAATGGCAATTGAGGATTGGATCGTGTGGCGAGGTCAGGTCCTGAGATGACACACATCAATGACTTCCCATGCTCACGCTTGATTGCATGGTTGCAAGACATGACTCCGACCCCTACAACACCGCGGAAGGATCGTCCGATGAGCGAACGCGTCGAACTTGACAACGCAACGCCTGAAAGTCGCCTTCATGGCATGTTGAAGAGCGGCCTGCCGCTTTGCGCCGCTCTGTTGCTGATGAGCCCGGGTGCTTGGGGTCAAACGACGCGATTCGACGGCGCATGGAGTGTCACGATGACCTGTCCGCCCCACAGCGGAAAGGATGACGCAAAGGGTTACACCCACTACTTCAAGGGCCAGGTGGTCAACGGCGAACTTTCGGCGACCCGCGGCGCGGAAGGCGAGCCGGGATGGCACTTCCTCCACGGCCCGATCAACGACAGCGGCGACGCGAATCTGCGCCTCAACGGCGTCGTCAACAATCCGAACTACGCGATCAACAAGGCCCACCAGGGAAAGCGCTACTCGTACCGAGTGAACGCGCGATTCACGGAAACGAGCGGTACGGGCGAGCGGGCGACAGGTCGCGTATGCACCTTCGCATTCAGCCGGTAACGGTTCGCGTCGAAAGCGGATTCGGCGAAGCCGGAACTTGCCGTCAGGCGCAAGTCGCGTGATTGCAAAGTCCTGACCCCGTGGACCCTGCACGCACCGTCGTGACGAAGAAATGTTTCTGGACTGTTTCAACCTGCGCGCTCGCAATCCTGCGATACAAAAATCAGCTGGCCGGAAATATCCAGCGTACACCTTGATGCGTTAATGGAAGCGTCCGCAGCGTCTGCTGCAAGTTGGACGCTGTCCGGCGATTTTCGATACCCGGATGCAAGGCGCGGACTGAATCGAGCACCCACAATGGAGCGCGCCGTTACGGTCCTCCGATCCAGACATTTCGAGGAGTTATCCAATGAAAACCGGCAACCAGTTCGTCATTGCAGCGGCTGCTGCTGCGGTATTCGCAGCGAGTGCCGTCATGTCGCAACCCACAACGGCAGCGGCACCCGGCACCGAACTGCATAATCACGGCAGCGCCGGGCACGAAGGCAGGATGCGCCAAGGCATGGGGCCTGGCATGGGGATGGGCCGCGGTCCGGTCGGCATGCTGACCCGTCAGGACGACAGTTCCGCCGCCGATATGGGCGTCGTCATGAACCTCGTGCACGACAACGTGAAGATCCGGCGCACGGTGACGCGCTTGCCCGACGGCATCCGAACCATCACCGAGTCCGACGACCCGAAGCTCGCGCAGGACATCAAGGTGCACGTCGCCAGCATGTCGAGCCGCCTGGAGTCCGGCAAGGAGTTCAACATCTTCAGCACCACGCTGCCGGTGATCTTCGACCACGCAAAAAAAATCAAGTCGACGATCGAATACACAGCAACGGGCGCCATCGTCACGCGCACTTCGCAGGACCCCAAAGTGGCCGCTGCGCTGCAGGCTCACGCCGACGAAGTCACCGAACTGGTGAAAGAGGGGCCGGTCGCTTTCCACCGCGGCATCGATGCGCGGATGGCGATGGGGGCGAGCGGGCCGCGCGGTGCGCGGGCCGGCGCGACGGGGCAGACGGGACCAGGTCGTCAGCAGCAACAACACGCGCATTGATCGAGTCGCGGCGGAAACGCCCCTCATGTTGCCGCGTCTCAGATGAACGATTCGTCTCCGGAGATCCTGATGAAAGTAGTTGGCGCTCTTGCCTCTGCGATTTTGTGCCTCGCGCTCGCATCGACCGGTCCTGTCGGCGCACAAATCCCGCCGCATGACCGGCACGGCATGCATACCCACGACCACAGCTTCAAGGATGCCGCGAAGTGGTCCAGGATGTTCGACGATCCGACACGGGACGAATGGCAGAAGCCGCACCAGCTCATCCAGGTCCTCGCGCTGAAGCCGGACGCGATCGTTGCGGACATCGGTGCGGGTACGGGGTATCTCTCGGTGCGCCTCGCCCACATGACGCCGCGTGGGCGCGTGTACGGGGTCGATGTCGAACCTGACATGGTCGCTTACTTGCGCGATCGGGCCGCGAAGTCGGGTCTTGCCAATCTCGTGGCCGTGCAAGCCAAGCCAGACGGACTCGTTCTGCCCGAAAAGGTCGACATGGCGGTGCTGCTCGACGTCTATCACCACATCGGTGATCGCAGGTCATACTTTCGAAAGCTGAAGGACCAGCTCAAGCCCGGCGGGAGTGTGGCGATCATCGACTTCCGTCTGGATTCGCCGCAAGGTCCGCCGGTCAGTGCGCGGCTGGCGCCGGATAAAGTGCGCGCCGAGATGGCGGAAGCCGGCTATGTGCTCGTGCAGGAGCATTCGTTCCTGCCGCATCAGTATTTCCTGGTCTTCAAGGCGAACCCGTCTTAGGTCGCGCGCAAACCGACGATGGGCACTGGATTGACGCTTACGATACGAGGTACTTGTCCCACAACCGGTTCCTGAATCGATAGGTCGGATCGATCCGGCGTTTGAGCGCGGCGAAGGCAGTGGCTTCCGGGTATGCCCTCGCGAATTGTTCGGGCGTTGCGTCGAGTCGGTAGGGCAGGTAGTACCGTCCGCCGTGCGTGAGGACAGCTTCGATGAGTTCGCGTGTCCAAACGCCTGCAACGCGCCGGGCGTCGAGTCCGGTGCGTTGCTTGTAGTACAGAACGAACGAGAACACGTCGGTCGGTGCCCACTTCAACAGGGAGACCTGGTCCGCGGGCGAGTGCCGGATGGACACGTTGAGCGCATTGACGTTTCGCGCTTGCAGGATGCGCGACATCGCGCGTGCAAAGGATACGAACCGCTCGACCGGCACGAAATACTCTTGCAGCAGGTAGGTCGAGAAGTGGCGCGTTCTGGGCTCCAACGAAGCTGCATCGAGGCTCGCTTCGTGGTTGCGCCACACGACTTCGCGGGGCTTGAGGAGCTTGCGGTCGACGATGCGTTCGCGCACCCAGCTGCCCCCGGGCAGCTCGCTGATGGCCCAGATCGCGTTTTTCTCCAGCTTGTAATCGAGATCGCGCGGTACCAGCCGTTGCAGCCTTGTCAATGGTTGCTCGGTGCGAAACCAGCTGACCGCCCGCGGCACATCGAAACGCGGCGGGCGCAAATCGGCGTTGTGCAGCACCATGCGGGAATCACCGAGGACATCGCGGCG
>JBIKKL010000612.1:0-3288 GCA_044360365.1 Burkholderiales bacterium
GCTAAGCGACAGTTCGCCAGGGCACGACTGTCACGATCGAACCTGCAAGTTGCGAATATGTTGCGAATCCTACCGTATGCGTCTCGTCCAGAGAGACTGGCTTCTGAGAAATTGGGTGTCCGGGGCTGGTTGGCAACTTCGTCCGCACTACCGACCCGGTGACGATAATTCGCGTGGCCCATCCTGGTTGACGTTGATCGCCCAAGCCAAGAACAGTCTATGAAGCATGGATCCGCTTCGCTGCGAATCGATCTTGCTTCGTAGCTACTAGGGACCCGTGGTCATGGACGTCTTCACCCGCCGAATCAGCGGCTTGAATGTCGCCCGATAGCACATCGACGGCGTGACCGCGTATCGGGTGCGCAATCAGGCTGTTGCTGGTGAGTTCTGACCAAAACACCTCAGCACGGATCACGACCCACTCTTTCGCTTTCACCGCTGGGGCGCCAACTTACGCGTCCTCGATATCGATGAGATCAAGTCCGTACCGTACGAGCCGACTTCGCATCCTTTCGTCGAACGGCTGATCGGTACCATCCGCCGCGAGTATCTCGACCGCCAGTTCTTCTGGACCTCCGTAGACCGCACGCGCAAGCTCGAGGCGTTCCGGGTTTATTGCAACGAATTCCGCATCCACCGCTCGGTCGACGGCACCACGTCGGCGAAGCGCCCCGGAAAGCTACAACGCGGCTCTGCGGCGCTCAGTCCCTACGCATGGCGACAGCATTGCCACGGAATATTTCACACCCAGATGGCCGCTTGACTACGAATTCGGCACCCACAGCCAAGAGAAACGTCAATAGTGGCGGCGCCGTTCCCATGTCGATAGTCGAGCGCAGATGTCGTTTGAGCGCATCTACACTACGTCGGCGTCCGGATGCGCGCGGGAGGTACGCCCCAACGCCGCGGGGCGGCATTTAGCGATGTCATTCAGCGAGTCACAAACGCACGCAAAAACATCGAGGCGCGAGTTGCAACGCACACATCGGTTATGTTCGCCACACTTCGCCTCGCACCAGATTACTACGACTACGCTGGCCCGACGCGACGCGGGGCCTCACTCCATCTTCAGTCCGATTGCCTTGATCACCTTACTCCACTTCGTCCACTCTGAACGCATGAAGGCCCCGAGCTGGTCCGGCGTGCCGCCGACGGCCTCGGATCCGTCAGCCTCGAAACGGCTGCGGATCTCCGGCTGCCCGAGCACGCCCACCGTCACGGCATTCAGTCGGTTCACGATATCCCGGGGTGTCCCCGCCGGCGCGAGCAGCGCGAACCAGGATGCGACCTCCACACCCGGCGCGCCCGATTCGATCATGGTCGGGATCTCGGGTGTCGCGGCCGCGCGACGCGGCGTCGTGACGGCCAGCGCGCGCACCTTGCCAGCTCTCGCCTGAGCGAGTGCGATGATGGGATTCGTAAACGACATCGACACCTGCCCCGCGAGCAGGTCGTTCATCGCGGGCCCCGCGCCCTTGTACGGGATGTGAACCAGATCGATGCCCGTGTTGAGCTTGAGGAGTTCGCCAGCTAGATGGGGCGGCGTGCCGCTACCCGAGGAACTGTAATTGATCTGCCCAGGACGCGATCGAGCAAGCACGATGAACTCGCGCACGGAACGGACCGGTAACGACGGATGCACGATCATGAGGTATGGTCCGGTCGAAACTTGGGCGATGGGCGCGAGATCACGCAACGGATCGAACAAAGGCTTGGCATATGCGAGTGGAGCGACTACGACGCTGATCGTGCCGAGAAGCAGCGTGTAGCCGTCGGGCGCGGCCTTCGTGACCACCTCGACACCGATCATGCTACCCGCGCCCGGCCGGTTCTCCACGACGACGGGCTGCCCGAAGCCTTCGTTGAGCTTCCGAGCAATGAGCCGCGCCTGGATGTCGGTCGGGCCGCCCGCGGGAAACGGTACGACGATGCGTATTGGACGCGTGGGATAGTTCAACGCCTGCCCCGACGCCCCGGTCGCCGCGGCGAGTGCCATCAGTACTGCACTGATCCGGTACGCGCACCTCATGGCCGCAGGCTCCGTGCTTCATCATCGGGTGTGATCGGGTAGCCTACCGGACGGCCAAGCCGGGCGGACAAGTCAAATGCCTTCGCCAGTACGAGGCGGTCGTGTCCATCCTGCGCAGTCGCGTGGTGCGTCTTCTGTCCGGTGGCGAGGCGCATGAGCCAGGACATCGTCTCCTCGTGCATCGGGCCGCGCAATTCGCCCAGGGCCATGTCCCCCGGGGGTGCGCTGCCGACGAAGTCAACAAGGCGGGCGGCATCCGCCACGTAGCCGAAGCCCTGCGGCTTCGAGACAGCGAGCACAATGTCGCGATGCGTATCGTCGACAGTGAGAACGCCCTCGGTTCCGACGATGCCGACCTCGAGGCTGTACGTCGCGCCGGGCCAAGACACCGGCAGCGCCCAATTCACCAGCGAATTGTAGAGCGTGCCATCGTCCCAGAGGACGGTCGCCGCCGTAGCATCCGTGCCCTTCCATTGGGGGCCCAGCGCCTTGGCAACGGACCGGGCATAGATCTCGACCGGCCGCCGACCTTCCATCAGCCACATGACGAGGTCGAGTACGTGCGTGCCTGAGATCACCATGGGTGAGTTCATCGCCGGGTCGGAATCGCGCTTGTAGTTGTTGATCGCCAGCAGCCGATTCAGATACGCGCGGGTGCTGATCGTCGTCACCTCGCCGAGCTGACCGGTCATGACTCGGTCCTTCGCCACCAGCCAGCGGCGCCGGAAGCGTTGTGTGTAGCCGAGGACGCAGTCGACCCCGGCCTGTTCGATCGCACGCAGCGCTGTCGCGGAATCCGCGAGCGTGTTGGCAAGCGGCTTTTCGACCATCAGGGAAACTTTGTTCGGATTCTCCAGCGCGGCCATGATCGGGCCGAAATGCAGGTGCCCCTCGGTGCAGATGATGGCCGCATTGACCTCCGGGCGCCGCAACAGTTCGGAATAGTCGTCGGTAACGAAATCGGCGTGGATCCTCTCGGAGACCATCTGCGCGCGCTCCGGCTTCGTTTCTGCGATGCCGATCCACCCGACATGGGGAAAGCGCGAGGCGATCTCGCCGCGGATAAGACCTACGCGGCCCGCGCCGACGATGGCGAGACCGATGGATCGGGGTTGGGGCCGGGGCATGGAGCGTCCTCCTCGTTGAAATGCTCGGGCCTAAGCGACACGACCCCTTTCATCAGTGCGACCGTTCGGGCAATCAGGACCACACCGAAGCTTCGGCCGGCTCGACACGGACAAGACTTTAAAGAGAGCTAA
>JBIKKL010000036.1:0-16024 GCA_044360365.1 Burkholderiales bacterium
CGCACGCATCGACGACGAAGCCCTGGGGATCGACGAGCGGTCCGTCATCGTGCTTCAGAACGCAGGCCCGCTCGCGGCCGGCATGCCGGAGTGGGGACAGTTGCCGATTCCGAAGAAGCTCCTGAAGCGAGGCGTACGCGACATGCTGCGCATCTCCGATGCGCGGATGAGCGGCACGTCGTACGGCGCTTGCGTATTGCACGTTGCACCCGAGTCCCATGTCGGAGCGCCGCTTGCGCTGGTGCGCGACGGTGATCTGATCGAGATCGACGTTGATGCGCGCAGGCTTCAGCTGCATGTCGACGACGCGGAGTTGGCGCGCCGCCGCCAGGCGTGGCAGGCACCGGCTCCGAAGTTCAAGCGCGGATTCGGTGCGTTATACGCACAGCACGTAACGCAGGCCGACAAGGGATGCGACTTCGACTTCCTGGAAGGAACGGCGGAAACGCCCGAACCGGACATTCACTGATTAGGGTGTGGCGCGATCATTGACGACATGGGCGACGGGTGGGACCAGCCGGACGTTGCACAGGCTTGGACTCCAAGTCCTGCTTGCGCTGGGCATGGCGCTCGGCTCGACACCGATCTGCGCTGCGGATCTGCGCGTCTATTGTCCGAGTGCGTTGCGCGAACCCATGATGGAGGCGGCTCGCTCGTACGCGCGTACGACGAGTCATCGATTGGAGTTCGTCTTTGCCAGCCTGGGCTCGATTCAGAAGCGGGTCGCGATGGGCGAGCGTGCCGACGTGGTGATCGGTAGTGCAGAGGGCGTTGAGGCGCTCGTCAAGCTGGGCATGGCCCGCGCGGAGTCGCATGTTCGAATCGCAGAGACGATGCTTGCGTTCGCAGCCCGTAGCAGAGCCGGGCTGCCTGAAGTGGGCGACACGGAGGCGTTGCGACGCACCCTCGAGTCAGCGACGCCATTCGGCGTGCCGGACGTGAATCGTGGTGCGCCCGGGGCAACGCAGGCCAACGAGTTGTTGCAGGCATTGAAGCTTTCGAGCGACGCACACGCGAGAATGCGCCGATTCGGCAGCGGGTCGGAAGCCGTCAAGCTTCTGCAGTCCGAACGCATCGATCTCGCGTTGCTCTGGATGAGCGACGTCGTGGGCGTGCCGGGTATCGCGTTGTCCGCTCCCATCGTCGTCGTCCCGACGCAGGGTGCGAGTTATTCGGCCGCCGTGCCGCGGTCCGCCATCCAGCCGGATCTGGGCGCCGGGTTCATCGCTCATCTTCGCTCGGCCGAGATCGCGAAATCGCTGACCCGTGCCGGCTATCGTGCGGCCGAGTAGATCCGTTGCCTTCGGTCCATTGAGGAGTGTCAGTCGTTGCCTGGCCGTACCGTTGCGAGTCTTGTGGTGGTTGTCGCCGCAGTCGTCCTCTTCTTCGCACCGCCGCCCGCGGGGTTTTCGCCGCTTGCGATGAAGGGTCTTGGTCTCGTGGTGTTCGCCATCGGGATGTGGGCGATGCAGGTATTGCCGGAGCATCTCACCGGACTGTTGTTTCTCCTGCTCGTCGTCATCACGCAGACGGCGCCGCCGAACGTCGCATTCTCGGGATTCACGTCGGGCACTTTGTGGCTCGTTCTTGGCGGACTGTTCATCGCAGAGGCTGTCCGGGCCACTGCGCTCGGCGAGCGCTTCGCCCTCGTGCTGCTGGGGCGATTCACGGACTCATATGTGCGCCTCGTCACCGCTACCGTCGTGGTGTCCACGCTCCTGTGCTTCGTCATGCCGGCGACGATGGGGCGTGTGCTGCTGCTGATCCCGATTCTGGCTGCGCTTGCCGGGCGGATCGGGTTCGAGCCGGGGAGTCGGGGTTACATCGGTCTGATCCTTGCTGCGATTCTGAGCACCTTCCAGATCGGTACGACGATCCTCCCCGCCAACGCGCCGAATCTCATGCTTGCCGGTGCGGCCGAGTCGATCTACGACATACACCTCAGCTATGGCGAATACCTATGGGCCCAGTTTCCGGTGCTTGGTCTGCTGAAGATGCCGATCATCGTGGCGGTGACGTGCTGGCTGTTTCCGGCACGCATCGCGGCAGGCGCTGCGGATCGACCGGCGACGCCGATGAGTGCCAGGGAATGGCGGCTTGCGGTCATCCTCCTGGCTGCGCTGGTGCTCTGGGCCACCGACGTGAGCCACGGGATTCGACCGGGATGGATTGCGCTCGCTGCCGGGTTGCTCGTGATTCTGCCGAGGGTCGGCGTGATACCGATGTCGAGCTTCAACGAGGACATCCGCTATGGCCCGTATTTCTATATCGGCGCCCTGCTCGGGATGGGAGCGGTGATTACGCATACCGGCGCGGGGACTGCCCTCGGCGCGATGGTCTTTCCGGCGCTCGGACTGGAGCCCGGGGAGGATTTCCGCAACTTCATCGTGCTGACGCTCTTGTCGTCGGTCGCATGTCTGATGACGACCAATCCGGTACAGCCCGGTCTTCTCGCGCCGCTCGCGAACCAGATTGCTGCTGCGACCGGGTGGTCGCTCGAGACTTCGCTCATGACAGCGGCGCTCGGGTTTTCGAACACGTTGCTGCCCTATGCGGTGCCCCCGCTGGTGGTCGGGATGCAGCTTGCCGGCATCGGCCTGCGGGATGCAGCCCGCTATACTGTGACGCTCGCACTTGCGAGCCTCCTCGTGCTCATTCCGCTCGATTTCCTGTGGTGGCGAGCGATCGGCTATTTCGGTTGAGATCGGGGTATTGCCGCCAGTCGTTCAATCTCGTCGGGAAGGTTTCATGAGCAAACTGTTTTCACCGCTACGAATCGGCGGCGTCGAAGTTGCGAATCGGGTTGGGGTTTCGCCCATGTGCCAGTACAGCGCTCGCGATGGGTGCATGACCGATTGGCATTTCCAGCACCTGATGAACATGACCCTGTCCGGTGCCGGACACATCACGGTCGAGGCGACGCACGTGCTGCCCGAAGGTCGAATCACCTTGGGCTGCGTTGGGCTTTGGTCTGATGAGAACGAAGCTGCAATGAAGCGGGTTCTCGATGCCTGCCGAAGCATTTCTTCGGCAAAGTTCTCGGTCCAGCTTGCGCATGCGGGGCGCAAGGGTTCGGCCCAGCGGCCATGGCAGGGCGGCCGCGCACTTTCTTCCGCGGAGGGCGCCTGGCAGACTGTCGCGCCCTCCGACGTACCGCTGGCACCAGGATGGCATACGCCGACCGCGCTCGATGAAGTGGGGATGCAGCGCGTTCGCGACGCATTCGTCGCCGCAGCCAGGCGTGCCTTGCGTCTCGGTTTCGACATGGTCGAGATGCATTCGGCCCACGGGTATCTCCTCAACGAGTTCCTGTCGCCGCTCACGAACCGGCGGTCGGACCGCTACGGCGGCTCGCTGGAGAATCGGCTGCGCTTCCCCGTCGAAGTGTTCGAGGCAGTACGAGCAGTTTGGCCGACCGGGCGGGCGCTGGGCGCTCGCATACCCGGGTCTGATTACGTCGACGGCGCTTGGGGCCCGCAGGATGCCGTGATGTATGCGCGTGCTTTGCAGGCATCCGGATGCGATTTCGTCACGGTCTCCGGGGGTGGCGTGGTGCCCGATGCGAAAGTCCCGACCGGGCCAGGGTATCAGGTACCCTTTGCGCAGGCGGTGCGCGATGCGACAGGCATGGTTACTGGCGCCGTCGGTCTCATCAGCGAACCGCGGCAGGCAGAAGCGATCCTGCAGGAAAATCGGGCGGACTACGTGGCGATTGCGCGGGCGTTTTTGTTCAACCCTCGCTGGGCGTTGCATGCGGCGCTTGCACTGGGGGACGACGCGGTGTTCGCACCCCAATATGCGCGGGGGCATCCCTCCCTGTACGCACCAGCGAAGGGTTGGATCGTTTAGACGACTCGGGGCGCTAAGCGCACGGCCGGCGCGATCCGCGAATGCCTGTGTACCAAAGGGACTACGGGGGGTACTGCGGGATCACGCTGTTGCGGCCGCAACGGCGATCAGCTCCCAGCGTCGCCGCGGCGACTGGAGAGTCGATGACGGGTGTGCGGCGGTTCGAACAAGAGCACTCGCGTCAGTCCCGCAGCAATCCACAGGGCCCAGATCAGCAACCAGCCTGCCAGAGCCAAAGGCACTTGCGACCAGGCGTGGACAATGCCGGAGGTTTCCTGACTCACGTCGAGCATCAGTCCCATGCTGCCGAGGACGCCCAGGGCGACGGTGACGCCTGCCATGATCAGACAACCGCGATTGCGCCGGGAGTGCCAGGAAAATGCGCCGACCGTGGCCCCTACGAGTCCGACGACCGAAAACAGCAGCGCGGCGGACCAGCCATTGTTGCCGGATGCGAGAAAAGCGCCCAACGCGAGCTGACCAGCGCCGACGGCAACCCCGATGACGCCCAGGACGATCTTCGTCGTCAGCGAGCCGGAATGCTGAGTGCGGCTCGTCCGGGACTTATGGGGGCGCGCTGAACCGCTGTGCTCCATGAAAACCTCTTTCTGAACGATGTTCGCCGATCCGCAGGGCGAGGTCGGCTGGAATTGCAGCGACCCTTTCCGTACTCGGACGACTCGACGCCGGGAATAACGGCATCGGCACGACGAATCTGCAGTCCCGATGCAGAGGCAATGACACAGCGCGTGAATCTGCGGAGGAGCAGTGAACCTCGGCGAACGTTGCGATCCGGCCGCACAAGAGCTCGCACCAGGACGTGAGTCCGCTTCCAGACCGGAAACATCGAACCGGGGAACATGAGCCGACCTGCCATTGCGAATCGGTTGTAAATATGCTCCGGGCACCGGCTTGTCAAGCGTCAAAATAGCCGAGGCGGCTCGTCAGCGCAGAAGCATGACGAACGCATTCCTGCAAATTTAGGGGATGCCAGGCCCGGATCAGTAGCGCGGCGCAGGCGGATAAGTGCCTGGCGGAGGCGGCGGGGCGCTGCCCGAGGGCGGTGGAGGCGGTGCATAGGTGGGCGCCGCAGGCGCGGAAGTGAAGCGTCCACTCACCGGAACCTTGTGGCCCTTGGCATACATGCATTGGGTATAGGCGACGTCGTAGCGTTGCTGCATGGTGCGCCCGGAGGCATCTCCCGCGCCGGCGCCCGCAGCGCTTCCGAATAGCAGCCCGGTGCCGGCGCCGACTGCGGCGCCGCGGCTATTGCCACCGATCGCTGCGCCGGCCACTGCGCCAATTGCGGTAGCGATGGCCGCGCTCTTTACGCTGCTGTCGACCGCGGCCTGTTGTGCGTTCGTGCCGCCGATGCTTTGTGCCGCGTAGTTGCGGCATTCGTGATCGTCGAACCGAAACTGGTCGAAATTCATGCGGGTACCCGGCAACGCCATGACGCTCGGGCCGGACGGAAAGGTTGCGCATCCGGCGACGAAGACGGTTGCCAGGACGAGCGTAACGCGCAATCGGGTATTCATTGTCGGAGTCTCTCCTCAGGGTGTCGCGGGGCGAGCCGGGACACGTTCCCAGGGGCTGGGACATTCCTTCACATAAGGGTAATAGGCGTCCGCATCGCGACAGAAGTACCAATACTGGATGCGAGCCGGCGGCACCGGGTCCAGGGCCACCTGATCCTCACGCTCGACGTAGACCGTCGGAGGGGGTCTTACCACAACGGCGGGCGGATACGAGGGATACCCATAGACGGGAGGAGGATGATAGTAGTATGGACCCGGATACCACAGCGGTACACCGAGGGTGAGACCGAAGTGCACGCGTCCGCCGCGGTGATGGTGGTAGCCCCGATCGGCCGAGGCAGAACCGCTCAGTACAACGAATGACATGGCGGCCGCGGCCATCAATACTTGTTTGGTGTTCAGCATGGTCGTCGTTCCTTCGATGCTCCGGGGAGTATCGGAATCGCGCACGGCTGCGCGAAGATACTGCCGCGCGTCGATTCGGGTGCGCCCCGCCGTCGTGGTTCGATTATGCGCGCCTTGCGCCAGTCGAGCCTCCCGCAACGCGTAACACTTTGTAAGCGGTTGTTTCACCGTCGGCCCCGAAACGAGAGCAACGTGCAGGCCCGATCCCGGCGGAGGGCCCCCGATCGTGCATCGTGCCGGCTAACGGCGCTGGAGCGAAGCGCCGTGCGAATTCGCGCTATGCGAGTTCGGCAAATGCCTGGACATCGGTGCACGCGATTCAGGGGACGAGCCGATCCAGTCCGTAGAATCGCAGCAGTTCTTCGATGCGCCGAGCGGGTGGACGTCGCCGGAAATAGCCCTTTCGACTCGGCATCACCCCGGTCGATCGGCGCAGATCGACCAGCGTTTCGGCCATCTTGATGGTGGCGCCGATCGAGTCGATGACCGGGCAGTCGTCTACCCGGTTGATCCCGTTCATGGCGAGCAGCACGTTAAGAGGCGCTTCGCCCGGAATGATCACATCCGCCCCGTCGCGAATCAGGGCCCGTGCCGATTCCTTGAAGCGTTCGATGAGCGGTGCCGGTTCTGCAAAGCCTTTCAGTACGTCGTGGAACGCGAACCCTGCGGAGCGAGACGCGGCGCACCGCTCCTGGAGCCCGTAGCGTGCCACGTTGTCCGCGATCAGTTCCGGAAGATCCTCGATGAAGGTCATGACCCCGAACTTCGCTCCGAGCGTGCATGCGGTCAGCATCGCACTTTCACCGTAACCGACCACGGGGATGTCCACGACGGCGCGTGCTTCCTTGAGGCCCGCATCGGGAATGGTCATGATGGCGTAGGCATCGAAGCCGTCGCGCTCGGCTGCCAGAGCGCCTGCGATGAACTGGTTTGCGTGGAAATGCTGGATCACGTGGTGCCGGATGTCCGTGCCCGGATACTCGGTTTCGTAGGTGCCCGCTTTCATGCCGTGCATGACCAGTTCCGTGTCCGGTCGCGCGAGCTTTCGGAAATGCGCCTTGAGCGCCGCTTCGTATGCGGGCAGATCGGAGAGTACGGTAAAGCTTTGGTGCCAGATGCGAATGCTCATGAGGGATCCATCCTTGGGGGCGGGCGATGTTCGAAGCCAAGACTGCGTTGTGAGCATCGCCGTTGTCATGGCGGGGAGTATATTCGCTGAGCCCGTTCCGCGCTTTCGTCCCTGGCGTAAACTTCGTGGCGGATAACAATGGCGATATCGCCCGGTGGTGCCGGCGCAAGAGGAGGTCTAACAATGTCCATCGAATCGCACAGCTTCGATGTCATCGTGGCGGGATGCGGCGTCGGCGGCCTGTCGGCCGCGGTGACTGCACTCGAAGCGGGCGCCAGTGTCGCGATCATCGAGCGAGCGGCCGAGGCCGAGCGCGGCGGCAATACCCGCTATACGGAGGCCTACTTCCGGATGCAGAGCGACACCGAGGTCACCGACGACTTCGAGACGCATTTTGCGAACAATGCCGGCGGCTACCTGGATCCCTCCCTCGTCGATGCCACGAAGGAGGACTACGCGCAGTGGCCGACCATCGTGCGTTCGTTGTCGTTCGCAGATCCGGAAGTCGTTGCCGCATTTGCGGCCGGTTGCGGCCCTGCCGTCCAATGGCTCAAGGGTCTCGGCGTTCGCTTCGATTTTCTGCCGACGCAGTTCCTGACCAAGTCCCAGCCCCGTTTGCTGCCGATCGGCGGCGGCCTGGCGCTGCTCGAAGCGCTTGCGGGGCGCGCAACGCAACTCGGTGCAAGGTTTTTCTATCGGACGACTGCGCATGAACTCGTTCAGGATGCGCGCGGCGCGGTGATCGGCCTAACCGCGTACGCGCAGGGTCATCGGCCGGTCGAGTTCCGCGGCGGCAGTGTCGTGCTCGCAACCGGCGGTTTCGAGGGCAATTCGGAGATGCTCGCGCAATACATGGGCTCGCAGGCTGTGCATCTGCGACCGGTCGCTCGCGGGGGCTACTACAACAAGGGCGAAGGAATACGCATGGCACTCGCTGTCGGCGCTGCGCCCGGGGGCGACTTCGCGAGCTTTCATGCCGAGCCGGTCGATCCGCGATCCGGCATTGCCGAGCCGACCGTTTTCGTCTTTCCCTATGGTGTGCTGGTCAATCGTCAGGGATTGCGGTTCGTCGACGAGGGGCCGGGGACGGTGGATGCGGTTTACGACACGATCACGAAGACGATCTGGCGTCAGCCGGAAGGCATCGCCTACGCGATCTTCGACAGCAAGTTGGGTGACGTGCCGAACTTCAAGCTCGGTGTTCGGACCGACCAGCCGCCGATCGTTGCAGACTCGATCGAGGAGCTCGCGACGAAGCTCGGTCTGCCTGGGCACGTGCTTGCGGCGTCGGTGGCCCAATACAATGCCGCGTGTCGTCCGGGCCCTTTCAGGCCGCTCGAATTGGACGGACTCGCGACGCAAGGGTTGAATCCGCCCAAGTCGAACTGGGCCCGGCCTCTCGACAAACCGCCCTATCAGGCCTGGCCGGTGATCGCCTCCTGCGTATTCACCTATGGCGGACTCAAGGTTGATCCGCGAGCGCATGTGCTCGACGCCGACGGCGATCCGATCGAGGGCCTTTACGCTGCCGGCGAGGTGGTCGGGCTCTATTACAAGGTATACACCGGCGCAACTTCCGTGCTGAAGGGCGCCGTATTCGGCCGTTTCGCCGGGCAGGAAGCGGCGAAGCGGCGGCGTGCCTGATCGCTTGGCAAGTTCGCGCCGCGGCGGGAACAGGCACGGCCGCCGGCGCGTTTCCTCGCGCGCCCGCGATGACCGATCGCTTCCGCTCCACGATCGGTCGATGCAGCCAATCAGTCCAGCTTGATGCCCGCAGAGCGGATCACCTTGCCCCACTTTTCCACTTCGTTGCGGAAGAAGGTCGAGAACGCAGCCGGCGACCCGCCCACGGGTTCGCATCCCAGGCCTTCGAGACGCTCGCGCACGGCAGGCAATTTCAGGGCTCGGTTGGTTTCCGAGTTGATCCGGTCGATGGCCGTCGCCGGGGTGCCCGCCGGGGCAAAGAAGCCGAACCAGGCATCGGCTTCGAAGTCGGTGACGCCGCTTTCGTGTACCGTCGGTATGTCGGCCGCGATGACCGCTCGGCGTTTCGACGAGACGGCAAGGCAGCGCAGTTTGCCCGCCTTGTGCAATGGCGCCATCGAAACGATGTTGTCGAAAAGAAAGGCCACTTGACCGCTGATGACATCGGTCATGGCCGGGACGGCGCCCTTGTAGGGAATGTGTTGTGCATCGATCCCCGTCATGCTTCGGAAGTGCTCCATGAACAAATGCGCTCCCGATCCGGCGCCTGCCGACGCGTACTGCATTTGACCGGGCCGCGCTTTGGCGAATGTGACGAGTTCCTTGACTGTCTTGACGGGAATGGACGGGTGGGTGCAGAGCATGAACGGCGTGTTGGTGATGTGTATGACGCCGGCGAAGTCCTTGCGTGCATCGTAGGGGAGCTTTGCGTACAGGGTCACATTGTTTGCGGTGGAGATGCTGCCCATGAATAGCGTATAGCCGTCGGCGGGCGACTTGGCGACCAGGTCCGCGCCGATGTTGCTCGCTGCGCCGGGACGGTTGTCCACGAGGACCGATTGTCCCAGCGACGGACCGATCTGTTGGGCGATGGTTCGCGCGACGATGTCAGTAGCTCCGCCGGGGGTGAATCCCACGATGATGCGTACCGGCTTCGTGGGATACGACTGCGCGCAGACCGTTTGGGTCACGGCAAGCACAGTGGATGCTGTCAGGACCAAGACCGCGTTTCGCGCGGCTTTGTTGATGCTCATGGCAAGTGCTCCTCCCGAGTTTTCAGTGATGCGCGTCATGCGTCGCATGCCGTCCAGGTGTTGTGATCATTCCGGGGCGGCGCGCGACGATACAACCGCGCAAGCGTGGGCTGCAAGCCCAGGCCCGATTCGTCATGGAGCGTCTCGGGGAAGTGCATCCGCGGGGGCGAAGTGCGCGAGTCTGCAGGTGGGAACTGCAACTTTGGCAGGCTGCCAGATGGGCTGGTTCGGGATTTCCCCAACTAACCTCGGCAGTTCGCTCAACCATTCCGGGCGGCGGATCCGGTCCGTTCAGACCTGTGATGGCAGGCTGGGCGGGTCGCGTACGGGTCCAGCAGGGCGTTCTGGGGGGCGTCGAGTGTAGGCGCGCCGCTATTATCGTTTGACACTTGGCGATTGTCTCAAGATAATTGCCGGTTTCGTCAGGGATTCCGGAGGGGTTCCCGAGCGGTCAAAGGGAGCAGACTGTAAATCTGCCGGCTCTGCCTTCGAAGGTTCGAATCCTTCCCCCTCCACCAAATTCGCCCGGCGATTGCATGCGGTGTCGCGAGAAGATGGGGTTCGATGCGCGCGGGTGTAGCTCAATGGTAGAGCAGAAGCCTTCCAAGCTTACGACGAGGGTTCGATTCCCTTCACCCGCTCCACGCATGCCTGAACCGGTACTTCGCGACGTCATGGCAGGTTGATAAACGTATAACGGCAAATGTTTCGGCCCATGTAGCTCAGTGGTAGAGCACTCCCTTGGTAAGGGAGAGGTCGCGCGTTCAATCCGCGCCATGGGCACCATCGGATAAGTTGCGTATCTGCCACTGGGCAGGGTGCGCAAGGAGCGGTAAGTGGTACGAGCAGCGTTGCCCCATGCGGGGACGTTGCGTGCGATGACGGATCTTGCGGCGCCAGTTTGCGAGACCGCAAGGCAAGAACTAGACGACGGAGTTGATAACGATGGCCAGGGCGAAGTTTGAGCGGACGAAGCCGCACGTGAATGTCGGGACGATTGGTCACGTGGACCATGGGAAGACGACGCTGACGGCGGCGATCACGACGGTGCTGAGCAAGCAGTTTGGTGGTGAAGCGAAGAGCTACGCGCAGATTGATTCGGCGCCGGAAGAGAAGGCTCGCGGGATCACGATCAACACCGCGCACGTGGAGTACGAGACGACGGCGCGGCACTACGCGCACGTGGACTGTCCTGGGCACGCGGACTACATAAAGAACATGATCACCGGGGCGGCACAGATGGACGGTGCGATCCTGGTGGTATCGGCGGCGGACGGCCCGATGCCGCAGACGCGCGAGCACATCCTGCTGGCGCGCCAGGTGGGGGTGCCGTACATCGTGGTGTTCCTGAACAAGGCGGACATGGTGGACGACAGTGAGTTGCTCGAGCTGGTGGAGATGGAGGTTCGGGAGCTGCTGTCGAAGTACGATTTTCCTGGGGACGACACGCCGATCGTGACGGGTTCGGCGCTGAAGGCGCTCGAGGGCGAGGATTCGGAGCTTGGGATGAAGGCGATCTACAAGCTGGCGGAGGCGCTGGACACGTACATCCCGGAGCCGAAGCGCGCGGTGGACGGGACGTTCCTGATGCCGATCGAGGACGTGTTCACGATCTCGGGTCGTGGGACGGTGGTAACGGGTCGGGTGGAGCGCGGGATCGTGAAGGTGGGTGACGAACTCGAGATCGTGGGTTTGAAGCCGACGCTGAAGACGGTGTGCACGGGCGTGGAGATGTTCCGCAAGCTGCTGGACCAGGGTCAGGCGGGGGACAACGTCGGGGTGCTGCTGCGCGGGACGAAGCGCGAAGAGGTCGAGCGAGGTCAGGTGCTGTCGAAGCCGGGGTCGATCAATCCGCACACGAAGTTTGCGGCGGAGGTGTATGTGCTGTCGAAGGACGAGGGGGGGCGTCATACGCCGTTCTTCAACGGTTACCGTCCGCAGTTTTACTTCCGCACGACGGACGTGACGGGGTCGGTGGATTTGCCGCAGGGCACGGAGATGGTGATGCCTGGGGACAACGTGGCGATCACGGTGACGCTGATCCAGCCGATCGCGATGGAGCAGGGGCTGCGGTTCGCGATTCGCGAAGGTGGCCGCACCGTCGGCGCCGGCGTCGTCTCCAAGGTGATCGAGTAAGAGGTTAAAGTCGCATTGGCGGTGATCTTCGGAGAGGTGTGTTGTTTCCTGCCGAGATCGCCGTCGGATGTTTTCGCGAATGCATAGGCCAGTAGCTCAATTGGCAGAGCGTCGGTCTCCAAAACCGAAGGTTGGGGGTTCGAGACCCTCCTGGCCTGCCACCCGCACGAACTGAGTATCAAACGGCTTCCAAAGATTCGATGATCGAGAAAGTCAAACTTGTCGTTGCGGTCTTGCTTGTTTGCGCAGGGATCACCGCGTACTACTTCCTGGCGGAAAGCCCGATGTATGTCCGAGTCGTGGTGGTTCTGCTCGGTGTCGTACTCGGAGCACTCGTTGTTTTCACGAGTGCCGCGGGCAAGCAGTTTTACGCCTTCGCACAGGATTCCGCCGCCGAGACCCGAAAGGTCGTCTGGCCGTCGCGCAAGGAGTCGTTTCAGACGACCGGTATCGTCTTCGTCTTCGTCGTGGTGATGGCGATTTTCCTCTGGGTGGTCGACGCAGGACTTTTGTGGGTTGTCAAACTCCTCATGGGCCGGAGCGACTGATGAGCAAGAGATGGTATGTCGTGCACGCGTATTCCGGTTTCGAGAAGTCGGTTGCGCGCAACCTGCAGGATCGAATCCAGCGCGCGGGCATGCAGGATCAGTTTGGTCAGATCATGGTGCCGGTCGAAGAAGTCGTCGAGATGAAGAGCGGGCAGAAAGCGATCAGTGAGCGCAAATTCTTCCCGGGCTATGTGCTGGTCGAAATGGAAATGACCGACGACAGCTGGCACCTGGTCAAGAATACCGCAAAGGTCACGGGGTTCGTCGGCGGTACGGCCACGAAGCCGACCCCGATTTCCGAGAAAGAGGTGCAGAACATCCTCGATCAGATCAAGGAGGGGGTCGAGAAGCCCCGGCCGAAGGTCTTGTTTGAGGTGGGCGAGGCCGTGCGCGTCAAGGAAGGTCCGTTCACCGACTTTCATGGCAACGTCGAGGACGTCAATTACGACAAGAGCAAGTTGCGCGTATCCGTGACGATCTTCGGTCGATCGACGCCGGTCGAGTTGGACTTCGGACAGGTGGAGAAGGCTTAGTCGGCACAGAAAGACGCCGGCAATCGGGAAGAGGGAGTGGGCAGGAAGTCGGCCTTACCTCCTTCCTGAAATTCAGGGGAGAGGTGCGCAGCACCTCGCACGTACCCGCAATAAGGAGTAGCAAATGGCAAAGAAAGTCGTAGGCATCATCAAGCTGCAGGTTCCGGCCGGCAAGGCGAATCCCAGCCCTCCCATTGGGCCGGCGCTGGGCCAACGCGGCCTGAACATCATGGAATTCTGCAAGCAGTTCAACGCGGCAACGCAGAAACTCGAACCAGGCTTGCCGATCCCGGTCGAGATCACGGCCTTTGCGGACAAGAGCTTCACGTTCGTGATGAAGACGCCGCCCGCCGGCGTGCTCATCAAAAAGGCGCTCAAGCTGGACAAGGGTAGCGCCCGTCCGAACAAGGAAAAGGTCGGCAAGCTCACTCGGGCTCAGGCTGAAGAAATCGCCAAGACGAAAACCCCGGATTTGACCGCGGCCGATCTTGAGGCTGCCGTCCGTACGATTGCCGGTACCGCGCGCAGCATGGGCGTCGAAGTGGAGGGAATTTGAAATGGCTGGCGAATCGAAGCGCTATAAGGCAATCCATACCAAAGCTGATCGGGATAAGCTGTATCCGGTCCTTGACGCCCTGCAGCTGATCAAGGAAACGGCAACGGCAAAATTCGACGAATCAGTCGACGTGGCCATCAATCTCGGAGTGGATGCGAAGAAGAGCGACCAAACCGTTCGAGGTTCGGTCGTCCTCCCGAAGGGTACGGGCAAGACCAAACGAGTGGCCGTCTTCGCTCAAGGCGACAAAGCCAAGGCGGCGGCAGATGCCGGTGCAGACATCGTTGGATTCGACGATCTGGCCGAACGGATCAAGGGTGGAAACCTCGATTTCGACATCGTCATTGCCGCCCCCGAAGCCATGCGCATCGTGGGGCCGCTCGGTCAGATCCTCGGCCCACGCGGGCTGATGCCGAATCCGAGAGTCGGAACGGTCACCCCGGATGTCGCCACAGCCGTGAAGAATGCCAAGGCAGGGCAGGTGCAATACCGGACTGACAAGGGCGGTATCGTGCAGTGCACCATTGGTCGGGCCTCCTTCCCGGCCGAGTCCCTGCGTGAGAATCTCGTGGTGCTGATCGATGCGCTGAACAAGGCGCGGCCCACGACGGCCAAGGGCGTGTACCTCAAGAAAATAAGTGTTTCGAGCACCATGGGTATAGGTGTTCGTGTGGACCAGGCAAGCCTGACAGCTTAGTGCACAGGCCCTGCAAGTTCATGCACATCAGTACGACGGCACCGACCTTCGGGGAGGTGTTCGTCGTATTTCGTTGTACCACCAGATTCAAAAGACTTTGGGCTGCCGGATTTTTCGGCGGTCATCAAAGACCGTAGGAGCATTGGGCTTAATCATTCCTTGCCGGCTCGACCCCGTTCGAGTGCAGGCGGGAAATCCTACGCAGATGGCGAACCCGAAGGCAATTGCGTATGCCGAGGTCGCCGTACGGTGAAGGGCAGCAAAACGGATCCTAAAGACGCACCGGAAGGTGGGTTTTGGTCGTTGGCGAGCCGTTTGCTCTTCGTTTGATCAACGTAGATGGAGGTTGACCTTGGGGCTCAGTCTTAAACAAAAGCAGGACCTCGTGGCCGAGGTGAGCGAGCAGGTGGCCAAAGCCCAGACGATCGTCATCGCCGAGTATCGTAATCTGACGGTTGCAAACATGACCGACCTGCGCCGCAAGGCTCGCGGGGCGGGTGTGTATCTGCGCGTCGTCAAGAATACGCTGGCTCGTCGGGCGATGGATGGTACGCCGTTCAGTGGCTTGGGTGACCAATTGACTGGTCCGCTGGCCTATTGCATTTCGACGGATCCGGTCTCGGCCGCGAAAGTGCTCAGCGATTACGCGAAAACCAACGACAAGATGGTTATCCGTGGCGGAGCGATGGCGAACCTGGTGATGTCGGCCCAGGACGTCGGGCGTTTGGCATCGATGCCGAGCCGCGAGCAACTGCTTTCGCAGCTCATGGGCACGATGAAGGCGCCTGTCGGCAAATTCGTCCAGACGCTCAACGAGGTGCCGGGCAAGTTCGTTCGCACCCTGGCCGCGGTTCGCGATGAGCGCGAAAAGCAATCTGCTTGATTTTTAATCGTTCAGCAATCTATTTCGAATTCAGGAGTCAAAAATGAGTGCAGTGATCGACGAAGTCATTGAAAAAGTGTCCGGCATGACGGTGCTCGAGCTCGCCGAGTGCATCAAGCGCATGGAAGAGAAGTTCGGCGTTTCCGCTGCTGCGGCCTCGGTTGCAGTTGCCGCGCCCGCCGGCGGTGCGGCAGCCCCGGCTGCCGAAGAGCAGACCGAGTTCACTGTCGTTCTCATGAAGGCCGGCGAGAACAAGGTCAACACCATCAAGGTCGTTCGCACCATCACGGGCCTGGGCCTCAAGGAGGCCAAGGATCTCGTGGACGGCGCTCCGAAGCCCGTCAAGGAAGGTGTGTCGAAGGCCGACGCCGAGGGCATCCTGAAGCAGCTCACCGAAGCCGGTGCAGTCGCAGAAATGAAGTAATCCGGCTGGCGTGCCCGGACACGCGTCCGGGCACGCCAACGGAGGTAACGAGCAGCACCCGCTTTAGCGAGCAGAATTCAGAAGGGCCCGAGGCAGTGCGGTACCTGTCCCGGGAAAAGGCGAGATCGCGGCGCCCGCCGCGCCTCCAACCGTCGTCACGGAGTGCCCATGAGCTATTCATTCACCGAGAAGAAGCGCATTCGTAAGAGCTTTGCCAAGCGCGCGAACGTCCTGCCGGTGCCCTACTTGCTGGCCACCCAGCTGGAGTCGTACGCAACCTTCCTGCAGGCGGAGGCAGCCCCCGATGCCAGGAAGACCATAGGTTTGGAGGCAGCCTTCGAATCGATCTTCCCGATCGAAAGCCATTCCGGAACAGCGGAACTCAATTTCGTGAGCTACATGCTCGGCACGCCGCCCTTCGACGTCAAGGAGTGTCAGCAGCGCGGGCTTACCTTCGCCGCGCCCCTGCGCGCGCGAGTGCGCCTGACGATTCGGGATCGCGAAGCGCCCAAGGTGCGTCAGCCAGACGGCCGCGATCGCCACCCGGTGAAGGAGTCCAAGGAGCAGGAAGTCTACATGGGCGAAATT
>JBIKKL010000517.1:0-3865 GCA_044360365.1 Burkholderiales bacterium
AGCGTGTTCTTCATCGACGCGGCGCTATCGCCGATCTTCCGGGATTGTTGCAGGAAATCGGGGTCACCCGGCCGCTCGTCGTATGCAGCAGGCGCGCACAGAACGACGCTCACCTTCAGTCCACGCTCGCACGCTTCCCGACCGATCTCGTCGCAGTGTTTGCCGGCGTCGAGCCACACGCCCCGTTGCCGGGAGCCATTGCCGGCGCCGCGCAGGCGCGGGCCCATCGCTGCGACGGCATCGTCGCCTACGGCGGCGGCAGCGCATCCGATCTCGCCAAGGGCATCGCGCTGGCACTCGCCGAGGGCGATGCAATCGAGCGGTTCGCCATTCGCCGGGAACGGGGCGCGGTCGTTGGCGAACCCAGCCACAGCGCAAAGGTTCCGATCGTCGCCCTGCCCAACACGTTCTCCGGCGCGGAGATCACTCCGGGGTTCAGCCTGACGCGTCCGGATGGCTACAAGGTGCTCTTCCGCGATCCGGCACTTGCCGCTCAACTGATCCTGCTCGACCCCGATCTGATCGAAGATGTGCCGGTGCGCGTGCTCGCAGGCTCTGCGATGAATGCGCTGGCCCACTGCTTCGAGGCCTGTTACTCCAGAGCACGCACACCGATCTCGGATCTCCTCGCGCTCGACGGTTTGCATCGACTCTGGCGCGGCCTTGACACGCGCCTCGATCAAGGCGACGGGGCGGAGGAACTGCTGCTCGGATCGTATCTCGCCGGCGCGGCAATCGTGAATGCCCGGACTGCCTTGCACCACTCGATCTGCCACAAGCTCGGTCCGATGGCACAACTCTCGCACGGCGAGGTCAACAGTCTGGTGCTGCCGCACGCGCTGGCATTCAACCTGCCTCATTGTCCCGCCGAGACGGCACGCATCGCCCGCACACTCGGCATCGATTCGACGCCGAACGATACCGACGCTCAGGTGCACGAGATCTGCACCCGCCTGCGCGCATACGCGCAACGGGCCGGACTCCCGCAGCGCTTGCGCGACACGGCAATGCGGCGCGAACAGATGAGCGAACTTGCATCGCGGGTGATGGCCGAACCCGGACTCACGTTCAATCCGCGTCCGATCGATTCCCCTGCGCTCATCGAGCAGATGCTGGCACCAGCGTGGTAGACCACGTCAGCGGGTGAGCGCCCAGGCGAGCACCTGCATGCCCAGATTGAAATCGGCGATGTCCATCGCCTCCTCCGGATTGTGGCTCCCGTTCGCGTTGCGCACGAACACCATGCCCGCGGGGAAGCCGGCATGCGCGAAATCCTGCGCGTCGTGCCCCGCACCACTGGGCAGCGTGCCGCAGGCGATGCCCAACTCGCGACTGCCCTCGCTAAGAAGCGCCTGCAGGCCCGGCTCCATCGCTGCGGGCGGAGAGAGGTCGAAGGCTCCGAGGTCGAAACGCACGCGCCGCTCGACGGCAATCGACTCCGCCAGCGCCCGCGCATGGCGTTCCATCGCCTGCAGGGTCGCAAGATCTTCGCTACGAAGATCGATGGAGAACGCTACCTCACCCGGCACCTTGGTGATCGAGTGCGCCTGTGCATCGGTAAAGAACTTCCCGACGGTGAACACGAGGTCACCGCCCTCGGTGCGTATCCTTGCCCACTCGCGGTCCAGTTCTGCGACCAGCGCGACGGTCGCGAGCACGGCGTCGCTTCGATACTCGTGCGGTACTGCGCCAGAATGCGTATATGCGCCGATGCAACGCGCGCTGCGGGCACGCAGTGAGCCGCGGATGCCGGTCACCACGCCGACGGGCAGCCCCTGACGTTCCAGCACCGGCCCCTGCTCGATGTGCAGTTCGAGATAACCGCGATAGCGTGCCGCCTGCAGATGCGCCGGCGTGGACGCGAACGCTCCGGGCGGAAAGCCGGCGGCGTGCATCTGTTGCGCGAGGGTGATCCCCGTGCGGGCGTTGATCGCCTTGTCGAGTTCGGTCGGGTCGAGTTGGCCGAGCGCGGCACGACTGCCGATGTGGCCGTTGTGGCTGCCCCCGAACCAGCTGCTGACCTCCTCCGCGCGCACCCCCATCACGGTGATGTCCCGCAACGGGTGCACTCCCCCTTGCCGCAGGCCGACCAGCGTCGTCAGGCCGGCGATGACACCTGCCGCACCGTCAAAGTTGCCTCCGATCGGTACCGAATCGAGATGCGATCCAGTGATCCAACCGGGGAGGGCGCGGTCGGCGCCAGGCAAGGTCATGTAGAGATTTCCTACGCGATCGGTCGCAACCTCCAATCCGTGCTCGCGGGCAGCAGTCGCCAGCAGATCGTGCGCGAACTGCTCGCCCGCCGCGTAGGGCTCGCGGCTCACGCCCGGCCCATCGGCCGTGTGCTCGCGCAGTTGCGCGAAAAGTCGCTCTGCGAATGGCAGCACCGGCTCGATGCAGGCCCGAATGAGATCGGCAGTGGGTGCGGCCACGTTACGCCGCCGGGGTAGTCAGCGCGGTGACCACCGCCTCCCAGGGACGGTCGAGCGACGCGTCATCCAGTCCGAGCATAGCTTCCACGGTTGCGCCGAAGGCCGGATACGGCGCGGTCGTCAGGCTGCGGATCTTGTCGAGGATCACGCATTCCGCGAAGGGCTGATCCGGCCCGCCCGGCGCACTCAAGCATTCCGCGGTGACCGTGGCCCCATTGGCGAGCTCGATGGAAACGCGCGCCGGCCGGTCGTTCGGACGCGGCAACGTCGGCTCGTAGCGGCGCAGTTCGATCGAGTCGCGCAGGCGCTGCATCTGCGGATCGCTCAGTGTACCGGCCGAGAATGCCTCGACCCGAGCATGCTCGTGGACCAGTGCCGTCGCGACCACATGTTCGAACGAGAAGCGTGCAGCAAGCGTGGTCTCGGGCCGTGGATTGGTCATGCCGGGACGGTGGGTATCGAGCACGACACGACGGACATCGGCCGCACTCGTCCCGGGCGGAAACGCCGCTCTTGCCTTCAGCGTTGCTTCGACGGCCGAGTGCGTCGACTGACAGCAGCCGTGCATCTTGTGATAGCCCAGCGTGATCGCCCATTCCTCGCCGAGTCGGGCGGTCAGTGCAGCGGGTTCCGGGGCCTGCCCGAGTCGTTCGGTATAGACGGAGTAGGGACTCGATCCCATGCCACCGATACCGCATGAGGCCCAATCGGCGGCGCGCATTCCGTTGGCCGTGCCGACCGCTGCCCACACATTGCGCACCAGTGCGCCTTCGACGGCGTGCTGATAGTCGCCGACGGTGATCAGCGTGGAAGCCGCAGTAACGGCATCGAACATGCGACTCGCATCGAAGCGGCGTGCATGGGCGCTCGCAATCGCGCCCCCGATGGCGGCTGTCTGCGGATGCGGATGCAGTCCGAGCGAGGGAAACACCCAGCAGCGGGCGATCCGCCCCGTGACCTCGTAGGCAACGATTGCACTGACGAGGACATCGCGCACGGACATCCCGAGCACCTCGGCCTCGGCGAGCAGCGCCGGAACGGTATAGAGCCCGGCATGACACGGCGCCATGCGGTAGCCTTCGTCGAGTTCGCACCAGCTGCCTGCGATGCCGTTGCCCAGCGCGGCCGAGATGCGATCGGTGCGCGGTCGCCCGCCGCGGAAGATCGTCGCCTCGGCGCGACCGCCCGCTTCGACGAGTTGCCGATGCACGGCACTGACCTCGGGCTCGTCGCGCGCAGCGACTGCCGCGGCGATGTCATCGGCGACGATCAGTACAGCCTTGCGCATCACTGCCGGCGGAATGTCTGCGGGACGCACGGTGGCGGCCCACTCGAGCAGCGTGCGTAGCCCCTGCTCGACGGCCTGCCTGGCGACTGCCGTCATGACCAGTCGCCCTGCGCGGCTTTCATGACCGCCCGGACGCGCACTGCTT
>JBIKKL010000429.1:0-4663 GCA_044360365.1 Burkholderiales bacterium
AGCCAGGCGAGCGCGCCGTAGGCATCGAGCGGCCGCACCCGCTGCTCGTCGACTTCCGCCGGACGCCGCGAATAGCTGCCGATGGGAAATCCCTGCGGATAGCCGCGCGGCCCGAAGCTGTCGACGTGCAGGGCGAGATAACCGCGCTCGGCCCAGAAGCGTCCCCACTGCTTGTGCCGCAGGGATAGCGTAGTCGCATCGTAGACACCCTTGGCGGCCGCGGAATAGGGCCCGGCGCGCCCATGCATCATCACGACCGCCGGCCAGGGGCCAGGGGTCGCGGGCTGGAACAGGTAGCCTTTGAGGGCGGTCTTGCCGTCGAGGCTGGCAAAAGCGACCTCGCTCGGCTCATGGGCGGCGTGCGCACTTGCAAGGGCGAAGCCCATGAAGAACCACAGCCATCGTGCCGCACGTTGCCACCGCATCGTCGCCTCCGCCATGCCCTCCCCGGGCCGCGCAATTATGTCCGAAACGATGCGAATCGGGTCAAACGCGCCTACGGAGTCGTCACGCCTCGCAGATCCGGATCGCGTCGCAAGAGCGTATCGGCGCGATGCCATGCCGCGCGAGCCGCATAGCGGGCCTTCGCCCAGGGCAGGGCTTTCGCGTCCGCCTCGCGCTCGTAGACGGAATGCAGCGCCGCCATGGCATCGTCCTCGGCGAGATGCGGATACTTGCCGCGCGTCTCGTAGCCCACGCGATACGCGAAACGATACGCCTCGTAGCTTTGCTCTCGATCGACATACGTTTCGAACAGATAGTGGTCGCGCCAGTAATCGTCTTCGGATTGCAGCGTGGGATCGAGCTTCTCGGCAAAGGCCTTGCCGCCGAGCCCCCCGAGCACGCCGCCGACGACGGCACCGGCTACTGCACCGACGGGTCCGGCCACCATGCCGAGTGCCGCGCCCGCGGCTGCTCCGCCGATCGCCGTCCCCAGACCGACGCCGACCGGGTGTGTGCCCGGCGCGCCGGTCACTGGATCACGATTCGCTTCGTCAACATGTAGTTCGTCGTCTGTGCGCATGGGGTCCTCGATGTCTGGATGGTCCCTCGTCACCGCAACCCGCATGCCTTGGGTTCTGGACAGGGCAGGGCCGCTGGCTTAGCCTGCGTCGATCTGATGCAACGCCTACCGGAGGAGAGCACCATGCCGTTCACCATTCTTTACCCCGACGCCAAGCCCGAGAAACTGGAGATCGAATCCCAAGCCGTGGGCAACGACGTCACCCTGATCCATGCGCGACAGAAGAGCTTCGAGGCCATCGATCGTGCCATCTGGGAATCGGCCGATGCGATTGTCGTCTCCCGGCTGCCGATCGACGGTACCGTGATCCCGCACTTGAAGCGTTGCCGCATCATCGTGCGCAACGGGGTGGGCTTCGACGTGCTGGATCTGCAGGGCTTGGGGGCAGCGGGGATCCCGGCCTGCAACATACCCGACTACGGAACGACCGAGGTCGCCGACAGCGCCATCGCCATGATGCTTGCATTTGCTCGCGGCACGGCGACACTGGACAACGCGCTGCGCGAGGATATGGCCGGCAACTGGACCCACGAGCGCAACGTCACCGCCAAGCGCCTGCGCGGGGCGACGTTCGGCGTGATCGGCCTGGGGCGCATCGGCACTGCGGCAGCGTTGCGCGCCCGCGCATTCGGCATGCGCGTCGTGTTCTACGATCCGCTTCTGCCGGGCGGCACCGAGCTCGGTCTCGGATTCGAGCGTGCCCGCTCGCTCGAAGAACTGCTCGGCCAGGCCGACGTGATCGACATGCATACGCCGCTCAGCGACAAGACGCGAACGATGATCAATGCCGAAACAGTGAAGATGATCAAGCCGGGCGCTTTTCTCATCAACACTTCGCGCGGCCCCGTCTGCGATACCGCGGCACTGCTAGCCGGGTTGAAATCGAACCGGCTCCTTGCAGTCGGGCTGGACGTACTGCCGAAAGAACCCGGGCAGGCGGACGACCCCCTCGTCGCTGCTTGGCGCGCGAACGAGTCGTGGATACGCGGTCGCGTGCTGCTCAATCCGCATGCCGCGTTCTACAGCCCGGACGCCTATGTCGATCAACGCACGAAGGCGGTGCAGACAGCGTACAACTACCTGCGCGACGGCACGCTGGTGAATTGCGTCAATGTCGAGTACCTGAAGCACAGGCGCTAGAAACCGCGCCTGGCACCGTTTTCGGGGAAAGGGGAAGAGGGAAGGGCCGGAACCAATCGAGCCGCCGATTCGTGTCGACGTCGTGAACGATCGGCGTCCTTACACCATCACGCGTTCCGGTACCAACGCTGGTTCCGGCTTTTCCCCTTGCGCTCTTCCCCCTTCCCCGCAGTGAACACCGTGCCTCGCACAGTGTTCACGCTTGCACAACGAGGGTTCTCGCTTCGCGGGCGCCGATGGCCTCGTGACGCGCGATCAGCCGCCGCGCCCGCTCGATGATCGGAATATCGACCATCTTGCCGTCGACCGCGAATGAGCCGCGCCCCTGTCGCTGCGCGTCTTCGTCGGCGGCGATCAACTTGCGGGCGAAGGCAACTTCCTCGTCCCGGGGCTTGTACTCTTCGTTGACGATGGCCACCTGACCGGGATGGATGCAGCCCGCGCCCATGAAACCGAAGTCGCGCGAGCGGCGGACCATCGCCCGGAATTTCTCCCAGTCGCCGAACCCCGCAATGCTGTCGACGAAGCCCAGCGGCATCACCCCTGCCGCGGATGCCGCGATGATCATGTGCTGCTTGGGATAAAGCAGCGCCTCGCCGGTCGGCTGGAAGTTGCACTCGAGCGCGAGATCCTCGCCGCCGACGGTGCCCGCAACGATGCGACTGCTCGCGCTGAAGATCTCCTGCATGCGAAAGAAGGCGTCCGGGGTTTCCACCATCGCATTGAACCGGGTGTGCCCGACCGTCATGCCGCGCTTTTCTTCGAGTTCGGTGACGAGTTCATCGAGCAGACGCACATGCGAGGCGCTGTCGCACTTGGTGATCGCAATCGCATCGACATCCGGGCAAACGGCTTCTTCGATGTCCCGCACCGCCATCGCGATCGGCCGGTTGATGCGCACGAGCACGTCCGCGCCGCCTCGACGCACGCGCGCCGCGCTCTTCTGCACCAGCGTGCGTGCGTGGGCCTTCTCCGCGTGCGGGACCGCGTCTTCGAGATCGAGCTGGATCACGTCGGCACCGCGGGTATGGGCCTTGTCGACGAACTTCTCGACGTTGACGGGCACGTACAGCAGCGTGCGCCAGACAGGCAGGTTCGGCTTCAAGCATCAATCTCCATGGACCGTCTTCAATGAAATCGGCATGTGCCGATCCGCAGGAGCAAAGGATTTCACGTCGCCGCAGCGAACCGGGCTGCGCCCGTCGCCGTCATTCCTCGCCGCCCGCACGTTTTCGAACCGGGCCGCGATAGATCGCATCGTCGGCCGCAAGCCGCTCGATCTCCGCGCCATCGATGCCCAACGCGCCGAGTACTTCGGCGTTGTCTTCGCCTACCAGCGTCGGCGCGGCTTTGCGTATCGCCCCGGGCGTTCCCTTGAGGCGCGGCACCACACAGTGCATCGCGATCTCGCCCATCTGCTCGTCGGGATAGTTCGCGAGAATCGCGCGCTGCGCGATGTAGTCGTCTTCCATCAGCTGAGAGATGTCGTAGATGGGGCCGACCGTCACTTCAGCTTTGTCGAAAAACGCCAGCGCTTCGGCGAGATCCATCTTCGCGATGAAGTCGGCCACGATCCTGTCGATCTCGTCGCCATGGCGCAATCGATCCGCATTGGTCCGAAACTTCGGATCGTCGATCAGTTCCGGGCGTCCGATCGCCGCGAGCAGCCGCTCGGTCATCTTCTGCGTCGAGGCGGACATCGACACCCACTTGTCGTCGCGAGTGCGATAGGCGTTGCGCGGCGCGGCCGTGGTCGAACGGCTGCCGAAACGCTGACGCACCTTCCCGCTCAGCTGATAGGACGCGGCCTGCGGGCCGATCGCCATGAACATGGGGTCGAAGAGCGGCAGATCGATGACCTGCCCCAGGCCGCCGTTCACTTCGACTTCGCGCAGCGCCACCATGACCGCCATCGAACCGATGTAGCCGGCGTACATGTCCGCCATCTGGGTCGGCGGCAGCACGGGTTCGCGATCCGGAAACCCGTTCATCGACGCGAAGCCGGACATGCCTTCTATCAGTGTGCCGAAGCCGGGCTTGTGTTTGAAAGGCCCATCCTGCCCCCACCCCGACACACGCAAGACGACAAGTCTGGGATTGCGTTCGAGCAGCACCTCGGGGCCGAGCCCCATCTTCTCGAGCGTGCCGGGGCGAAAGTTCTCGATGAAGACCTGCGCGGTCTCGACGAGGTCGAGCAGGATTTCCCTGGCGCGCGGCTTGCGCAGATTGAGCCCGACACTCTTCTTGTTGCGGGCATAGACCTTCCAGTTCGCCGGCACTCCGGCGACCAGCCAATCCCGCAGGGCATCGCCTTCCGGCCCTTCGATCTTGATCACCTCGGCGCCGAAGTCGGCGAGCGCGAGGCTCACCATGTTGCCCGCCACCACGCGGGACAGATCCAGAATACGCACACCGTCGAGCGGACATCGCACGCCAGCTTCGAACCTGCGGGAAGGAATCTTGGCCATCGTCGAACGGGACGAGGCCGTCTGCCGACGG
>JBIKKL010000636.1:0-3193 GCA_044360365.1 Burkholderiales bacterium
ACCTCAGCCGTTTGCCGGGTCGTCTATACGGTCGATACGGGATGAGCTCGTCTTGCCCACTCGACTCGCAGGCAGGAAGCAGGACATGAGCCCCATCGATGGCAACGACTCGCGATCAACGCGTGTCGGCACACCCAAGCAGCGACCATGGCGTGTGCGTGTGGGGCCACTGCTTGCCGCCCTGGGCGGGCTTGCAGTGCTGGCCGTGGTTGGCGTTAGATGGTGGCTTGGGCCGCAAGCGGCGATCGAGTTGGTATTGCGCGCAGACTTCGTGCAAACCGTCGTCGCGACCGGCCACATCGAGGCACCGCACCGGATTGATGTTGCCGCCCAGATTACGGGGACGGTCTTGCATGTTCCGGTGAGCGAAGGGCAGTCCGTCGAATCCGGCGATCTGCTGGTGGAACTCGATGCAGCGGAACTGCGTGCGGTGGGCCGGCAAGCCGATGCTGCGGAGGGGCAGGCACGCGCGCGTTTGCGACAACTGCAGGAGGTGCAGGCTCCGGTAGCGGCGCAGACATTGCGACAGGCTCAGGCCAATCTCGACAATGCCGTCGCGGAATGGGGACGCAGCCAGTCGCTGTTCAGCCGTGGATTCATCGCCCAGGCGGCACTGGACAATGCGGGCAAGACCAGGGACCTCGCCGACGCTCAGGTGCGAGCGGCCCGGAAGCAGTGGGAGGCCACTCGCGCCGACGGCAGCGATCGAGCGCTGGCCGCGGCAGATGTGGATGGCGCACGAGCCAGCGCGCAGGCCGCCCGTATTCGAGCCGGGTACGCGCGGATCGTCGCGTCTGTAGGCGGGACACTGATTGCACGCAACGTGGAGGTGGGTGATGTCGTTCAGCCCGGCAAGGTTCTGATGACACTCTCGCCGCGTGGCCGTGCCCAGTTGGTGGTTCAGATCGACGAGAAGAATCTGGGACTCCTCAGCCTCGGGCAGAAGGCGCGGGTGTCCGCAGACGCGTATCCGAACGAGCGCTTCTCGGCGCAACTGGCCTACATCAATCCCGGGGTCGACGTGAGTACCGGCGCCGTGGAGGTCAAGCTCGACGTTGTCGCGCCACCCTCGGTGTTGCTCCAGGACATGACTGTTTCGGTGGACATCGAGGTGGCACGACGTGATCAGGCGCTCATCGTGCCGCAATCGGCATTGCGCGATCTCGATACGGCACCCTGGGTGCTTCGGCTGGAAGGGCGTCGGGCGGTCCGCCGGTCCGTGGAACTCGGCCTGCGAAGCGGTAACCGGGTGGTCGTGCTCGCTGGGCTGGCCGAGGGTGATGCGGTGCTGGTCGACGCTGCAGCCATCCAGTCGGGCGCGCGTGTTCGTGCAATGTCACGGTCTCCTGATACGGTGCGGGAGCGACCCTGAAAGGGGCACGTCATGGTCAAGCACGGGTTGCCCTTCGAGTGGATCGTGGCTATTCGATTCTTGCGGGAGGGACGACTGCAGACGGTGTTCATCATCGCAGGGGTGGCCATCGGTGTGGCGGTCATCGTGTTCATGTCGGCGTTGATGACAGGCCTGCAGTCGAATTTCATCAAACGGGTGTTGTCGGCGTCGTCGCACATTCAGCTTCTGCCCCCCAGACAGGTTTCGCGACCCTTGCGCGGGGGCGGTGACGCGGTCGCGGGCGAGTTGGAGGCTGCCATCGTGCAGGCGACGCCGCAGCGCCTGAAGTCTATCGACCAATGGCAAGCCGTGGCAGTGCAGATTCAAGCGATTCCGCAGGTGCTCGTGGTGGCACCGGTTGCGGCTGGCGCGGCCCTGGCGGTGCGCGGGAGCGCTACGCGTGCCATCACGCTGACCGGCATCGACCCGGCGCTGTACTTTCGTGTTGTGAACCTGACAGACAAGGTGGTGCGAGGTAGCACTCGCTTGTTGGGAAGCGACATCCTGATCGGTACCGAACTCGCCAGCGATTTGGGAGTGGGCGTGGGCGACAAGCTGCGAATCACTACCGGGGTGGGCGATGATGCTGCGTCGAGCACACTGACGATATGCGGCGTCGTCGATCTCGGCAACAAGGGCGCCAACCAGCGCAGCACCTATGTCGCCTTGCGCACGGCGCAAAGCCTGCTCGGGCTGCCGGGCGGCGTAAGCAGCCTGGAAGTGACGGTGCGCGACGTCTATGCCGCAGAGGCGGTGGCCCAGCAGATCACTGCGGCCACAGGCGTGGAGTCGGACAGCTGGATTACAACCAATGCGCAGTTCTTCACTGCCGTCAGTGCGCAGACTACGGCCAACACGGCCATCCGATTCTTCGTCGGCCTCTCGGTCGCCTTCGGCATCGCCAGTGTGCTTGCGGTGGTAGTGGTGCAGAAGTCGCGCGAGATCGGCATCCTGCGTGCCATGGGCATCTCGCGCAGGCAGATCCTGCGGTTGTTTCTGCTGCAGGGGGGGCTGCTGGCACTTAGCGGAGCCGCCTTTGGAAGCGGCATTGGCGTATTGGGACTCGTCCTGTGGCAGCGCCTGGCACGGAATGCCGATGGTACACCGCTGTTTGCCCTGATCATGGAGCCGAAGCTGTTCGTGGCCGCATTGGTGCTGGCCACCGCCACGGGTTTGATCGCAGCTTTCGCGCCGGCTCGCCGTGCGGCCAGACTCGATCCGGTGGTGGCGATTCGTGGATGACGCGTCGGCATCCGGCGCCCCGGGGGCGACGGTATCGACAGCAGCGTTGCCAGGGGGCGCGGGGCGTTCGGTCGTCGTTCAGATGCGCGGGGTTCGCAAGGCTTACAACGTGGGCATGGCGAACGAAACCGAAGTGCTGCACGGTATCGACCTGACCGTGCATCACGGCGAGTTCTGTGCCGTCGTCGGACCGTCCGGCTCGGGCAAGAGCACGATGCTCAACATCGTGGGCCTGCTGGACCGACCGACGACAGGTACGGTCGAGGTCTGCGGCGCCCAGACGACTCAGCTCGACGATGCCGCACTGACCCGGCTCCGAGGTCATAGCATCGGCTTCGTTTTCCAGTATCACCATCTCATCACTGCATTCACTGCTCTGGAGAACGTGATGATGCCGATGCTCGGTGCGGCGGAGTTTGCCAACGACGCGATGCGTACCCGGGCCGAGATGCTCATCGACAACGTGGGCCTCGCGCACTGGAAGGACTTCGGTGCGGGCAACCTCAGCGGCGGTCAGCAGCAGCGGGTCGCCATCGCGCGTGCGCTCGCGATGAGCCC
>JBIKKL010000431.1:0-4651 GCA_044360365.1 Burkholderiales bacterium
ATGCAGAAACTTGGCTGTCGCAGCGGGATCCTTCGGAATCGGAGCGACCCCCAACGCCTGCAATCGGCCGACGAACTCGGTCTCGGTCAGGGCCGTGTTCACGGCGCCGTTCAACGTTGCGACGATTTGCGGCGGGGTAGCCTTCGGCACCATCAATGCGTGCCAGGACGTGGACACGAAACCGGGTACTCCCGCTTCGGCGGCTGTCGGAACGTCGGGCAACTGTGCTGCGCGTGTGGGTCCCGTGGTGGCGAGCGCCCTGATGGATCCGCTTCGGATATGGCCGATCGCGGATGGCAGCAGATCGAACATGGCATCGATGTGACCGGCGATCAGGTCGGTCATGGCCTGGCCTGCGCCACGATACCCGATGTGCTTCAGGGTAACGCCGGTGCGCATCGCGAGCAGCGCCCCTGCGAGATGGGTGGTCGTGCCGACACCCGAGGATCCGTACGTGATGCGGTCCGGGTTCGCGCGCGCGTAGTCGAGGAATCCCTTCAGATCGGACGCCGGGAAGTTGCGCCTGACGGTAATGGCATGCTCCAGCTGACCGATCGTGGCCACGGGGGTGAGATCCCGCAACGGCACGTGGCGCAGATCGCGATAGAGCAGCGGATTGACCGTCAGTGCGCCAGGTGCACCGAGCATGAGCGTGTGACCGTCTGGTGTAGCGCGCGCCGTCAGATCCACTGCGATGTTGCCGGCCGCGCCGGGGCGGTTCTCGATGATGAACTGTCGCCCGAGATGGGCGGCGAGGCGCGGTGCCAACAGGCGCGCAACGACGTCCGACGACCCGCCCGGAACAAACGGGACGATGATGCGTACCGGACGCGTGGCCAGCACGGCTGCCCGCGCCATGCCCGGCGCGACGATGATGCCTGCCAGCAGTCCGAGCGTTCTTCGTCGTGATGGCGTTGTGTCGTTCATCGTTGCTCCTTCAGGAACGATCGGACGCCAGCCGGCTGCAGCGAAAGGCGTTGTTCCTGGGTGGAGCACTATGCATGCCATCGCGCAAGCGGCGACGAAGGGAAGCGTGCGAGAGGGTGCGCTTTCGAAACGTATCGAGTACCGCATCGGCTCCCGAGCGATCCCTTGCGATCAGCGTACTCCGTGGGCATGACGCCGGTCGTTCAGTACAATCAAATGTTGCACTAGTGTTGTGCGATGGCGCACGCTGATGGTGCATCGTGGGTCGGCCGAGTTCAATCGGCGCCGTCGCGTGCCGGGTCCACTTTCAAGCCGGTTACCATGCGGTTGTGGGAAGAAGGCCGTCCTTGGGCTTGCCAATGAGATACCCCACGACCCCGTGGACTTCGATTTGCTTTGTGTCCGGGTGCACTTGGCTTGGCGGAATGTTCCGCCTGGCTTGGGCGATGCCTTCGAAACGCATAGGGAGTTTTCATGAAAGCATTGAATCGGGGCGCCGCAGCGTGTGCTGTCGCCGCAGCTGTATTTGCTTCACCCGTCTGGTCCCAAGGTTGGCCGAGCAAACCCATACGCTGGATCAGCCCCGCTGCACCTGGAGGCGGCGCGGATTTCACTTCGCGCGCCATCGCTGGCAAGCTCGGTCCGGCGCTGGGGCAGCAGGTCATCGTGGAGAATCGGGGCGGCGCGGGCGGCATCGTCGGCAACGAGATCGCGGCAAAGGCGCCCGCCGACGGCTATACGGTGACGCTGGGGACTATCGGGCCCATCGCGATCAGTCCCAGCATGATGCGCAAGATGCCCTATGACCCGGTGAAGGATTTCGCCGCAATCACACGTGCGGTCGTGGCGGTGAACGTACTTGTCGTGCATCCGTCCCTGCCGGTGAAGAGCGTCAAGGATCTCGTCGCGCTGGCGAAAGCGCGCCCGGGTGAACTCAACTATGGTTCGTCGGGCCCCGGTGCGGCCGATCATGTCGGCGGGGAATTGTTCAACCTGTTGGCTGGCGTGAAGATGGTGCATGTGCCGTACAAGGGGGGGGCGCCGGCGATGCTGGATCTGCTGTCCGGCAGTATTCAGCTCATCTTTTCCACCATGTCGACCGCCAAGGGTGCCATCGAGGCCAACCGCGTACGCGCCGTCGCGATTGCCGGCAGCCAGCGTTTCGAGTTGATGCCGGATTTGCCCACGGTGGCTGAAGCGGGCTTGCCCGGATTCGCGACCGACAACTGGTATGGCGTGTTCGTGCCTGCCGGCACGCCGCGCGACATCGTGGCGCGCTACCACGCCGAGATCGTCAAGGCGCTGCAGGCGTCCGACGTGAAGAGCGGGTTGCTGAACCTCGGCATCATCGCAGCCCCGAATGCTTCCCCGGAAGAGTTCGCGAAATACGTCGTCGACGAGATCGCGAAGTGGAGCAAGGTCGTGAAAGCGGCTGGCATCAAGCCCACCTGAGCAGGAGATCGCTGCGGGCAGTCTTGCCTTTGGCAGGCTGGCCGCTCGCAACGATGCGCGTACGGTCCTGCCGGGACGCTCGGTCATCGCCGGCCCCTGAGCGTATGCACGTAAGGAAATACGCCGAACAGCACCTGGCCGATGAGTCCGAGCATATGCGCGGGCTCGGCGTAGAGGGCGAGGTGTTCCAGCGGGCTGCGCCCGAACGCCGCAACCGACAGCGCGGCTTCGGCCAGAAGCAGCAGCATCAGTGCCAGCGCGCCCATGACGGCGGCGGCTGGCGCATGAAGAGGTGTTCGCCGCAGCAGCGAGCCGCATACCGACCATGCGGCGGCCAGAATCACCGGCAGTTCGACCAGGACCGCACCCGCCTCGCCGATCGAAGGCGCCACCCACAGCGTTCGAATCGTTCCGAGGACGAAGCCGATCGCAAATACGATCAGGAAATACTGCGTCCCCAGTCGGAGTGCCGCGCGGCAACCCATGTCACGCGGAGCCTCTGGCGGATCCGATCCAGAGGCAGGACTCCAGTCGGCGTCCGACATCGTGCTCGACGCGGACGCTGACTCGGCTTGTCACTTGCGCTCGAAGATGCCGGTGAGACTCGTCTTGCCGATCGCACTCATGTTGACCATGAAGCCGGCAAGCGACGCACCGGTGGCAGCAACGTCCAGGCGCTCGGTGCCGATGGCATAGAGCGTGAAGACGTAACGGTGGGGGCCGTGCCCAACCGGCGGGCACGGTCCTCCCCAGCCGGGCGCACCGAAGTCCGTGGCCACCTGCATCGCGCCGGTCGGCAGGTTGTTGCCGTCCGCCGTGCCGGCGTTCTTCGGCAGTCCTGTGGCATTCGCCGGGATGTTGACGACCAGCCAGTGCCACCAGCCCGCGCCGCCTGTGGGCGCATCGGGGTCATGGCAGAGCAGGGCAAAACTCCTGGTGCCTTTCGGTGCGTCCGACCATGCAAGCGCGGGCGAGATGTTCTGCCCCGAGCAGCCGAAGGCATTGAACACCTGTTCCATCGCGATGGGGCCGTTCGGCTGGATGTCGGGGCTGGTCAACTTGAATTGCGACATGGGTCTCTCCTTGCGTCGAATGAAACGGCGAAGCAAGTTTACCCAAACGAGGAGGCGGTGCGATGTGCGGCGTTCGAGATCATGTCATCGCCCGAAGAACGCAGCCAACTCGTCGTACACGAGATCCGGGACCTGCTCGGCCGGATAGTGGCCGCAGGGCAGCCCCTGCATCTTCACGATGTTCCGGGCATACGGCGGCCACGCCTCGTGCGGGCTGAAGAACTTCTCGGTGTGGCTGAGCTGTCCCCAGTACACGGCGGTGGGGCATTCCACTTTGCGACCAGCCTCGAAATCCGCCTTGTCCATCTCGAAGTCGACGCTCACGTTGGCGCGGTAGTCTTCGCAGACGGCGTGGATGTTCTCCGGCGTGCAGCAGCGCGCATATTCGTCGAGCGCTTCCCGCCTGAATCCTCCCTTGCCGATCCCCATCGTCGTCAGCTTCTTGAGGATGTAGAAGTCTTCGTGGCCGGCGATCAGCTTCTCGGGCAGATCGTACGGTTGTGCCATGAACCACCAGTGGTACGAGTTCACGGCCCAGCCGAGATTGATGTGCGTGAGGATGTAGTGCGACGGCAGTACATCGAAGCTTGCGAGCTTCTCGACCTTGTCCGGATGGTCGAGCGCCATGCGATAGGCGGCGCGACCGCCGCGGTCGTGGCCGGCGACGCCGAAGCGTTCGAAGCCCAGATGCTGCATGACCTCCACGCCGTCGAGCGCCATGCGCCGGAACGAGTAGTTCATGTGGTCCGGCGTGCCGCGGGGCTTGCTGCTGTCGCCATAGCCCCGAAGATCCATGCACACCACCGTGAAGTGCTCCGCGAGGCGCGGTGCCACGAGGTGCCAATGCACGTGCGTGAGCGGATTGCCATGGATGAGCAGGATGCCTGGACCGCTGCCGCCGTAGCGCAGGTTGATCGCAACCTCCGGATCGCTCGTCTGCACCTGAATTTTCTCGAAGCTCTCGAACATGGTCTATCCTCGATCAATGGGAATGCGCAAGCCCACGGATAATAGCGAGCTGGTTCCCCGAAGGTGGCGTCGGTTCAGGATGCCCGATCGGAACGGCATCGCCGTGCCCTCGAACAGGTCGAGTGCGCGTGCTATGCCCCCCAGGCGCCGCCGCCGATCGCACCGAGCACGATGCTCGCCGCGATGATCCACAGCGGCGACAGTCCGCGCCATGCCAAAACGAACGCTGG
>JBIKKL010000430.1:0-4651 GCA_044360365.1 Burkholderiales bacterium
GCGCGCTGGCCCTGCACGAGCAGCAGTTCACATGATTTCGGACCGCCTGCGGCTTCTTCGCGATGGGTGAGTATGCCCGCGTGATAGTGCAGCAGAGCGCGCTGCGATTCGCCCAGCGCCCGGCTGCCGATGCAGTCGAAAGTAGATGGCAGCGCCTTGGTCATCGTGGCAAGCATGCTGCGATAGCTCTTGCTGGCGTCGGCGTAGTCGATGAAGAGGCTCATCAGAAGTCCCCAGATGAGCGTCATGCCGGCGGCCCAGATCACAACGGGACGCTCCACACTCGGTTTGAGCTTTGCCACCAGCACGATCCAGCCTGTGGTGTATGCGAGGCCGATCATCAGCGCCACCGGCCGAACATGACTGTCGTAGGCGGGTTGCAGCTTGTGCAAATGTGTGGATAGACGGGTCGGAACACCGAGTTCGAGCGCCACCCAGTAGAACCAGGCGACAGCCGCAAAGAACGTGAAGCCCATGATCCCGAACCAGTACATCGCGTTGGATGCGCCTCGTCGCATGTTGTCCACTGCTGTTGTGGCCAGCAGGCCAAGCGGAATCAGCATGGGCATCGCGTGCAGCTCGCGAGGTTCGCCGGGAATGCTCAGCAGGAAAAGACAGCTCACAAAGAGGACGACGGGCAATTGGATCTGCGGACGTGCGAAACGCGATACCTGTGTTCCCCACAGCACCCACAGCGCCAGGGGGAGCGCAGGCCACGCATACCAGGGGAGGATCGCGATGTAACCGAGCTGCTGCACCCGGGGAAGTCCCCATTCGCTGCCGACGACGCGGTAGACGTTGCCCCAGAGCCATTCACCGAACAGATCCGGCGAGGTGAGATACAGAGACAACGGCCAGACGACGAGCCAGGGTGTCGCCGCAAGGGCACCGAGGCCCATCGCCCCGAGCGAACTGCGGCGTCGCCATGCGCTGCAGGTTGCGATGAGGACGATGGCGGCGAACGTGAGGATGAGCGGCCCGATCAGGCCTTTTGCCATGAATGCAACGCCGACCCCGGTGCCGAATACCGCTCCTCCGAGGGTGGGGCGCCGCAACATCAGCGCGAGTCCGTAGCACCCGAGGGCCGTTCCCGCAAATAGCGCAGTGTCGGCGATCAACTGGTGGGCGCGTACGACGAGACCGAAGCAGCCGAGTACGAGCAAAGCCGAGATTCTTCCCCGGCGAGCACCATAGAGTTCCCGTCCGGTTGCCGCGATGAAGGCAAGGGCTACGGCCATGTAGAAACCGGCAGCGAGACGCGCGCCATCGTGCGGCGCGAACAGGAACGACGTGAGCTTTGCGAACGCCGCCGCCGTCAGGATGAAGAGGGGCGGCTTGTCGACGTAGGGCTCGCCCGCGAGCGTAGGTATGATCCAGCTGCCCCCTTGCAGGAGCTGATGGACGAGCCCGAAGGTGTAGGCTTCATCGGGCTTCCATGGATCATGCGACCACAGTCCGGGCAGGATCCAGGCCGCGCAGATCAGAAGGAACAGCGCGCCGATGCCGTTGTTGTTCGCTGGGCGCGCCGAATCGAAGACGGCGTCGTTTTGCACGAACGTATTCTACGTGAAGGCAGCTGCCGTAGCTCGGGTCCGAGTGTACGTCCCAACCGGCCGTGTGCCGCGAGCATTTTTCGAAGTCATGCGGGTCGCGGGCCGGCGCTTGCTTCGCCGCCAGATCCCTGGCGCGATGCCAATCGCGGATTGGGCGTCGCGAGCGGTTCCGCCGATGTGAGGTGGGCATGGGGCCTGTCGAACCCTTGCATCGATCTTCCGCGCGTTAGAATCACGAGGTCAATCATCAGTCGCGTCCGCGGCCCGAGCCGGCTTCCTGACGCGCTTTCACGCCTTGATCAATCTGCGACATCTGACGCTCGCACGCGGCGCTCGTGTGCTCGTCGCCGACGTCGACCTCACCCTGCACGCCGGCGAGCGTATCGGCGTGATCGGTGCGAACGGCTGCGGCAAGTCTACGCTGCTCGATTTGCTTGCCGGCGATTTGCAGCCGGACGCGGGGGATCTCGAGCGGCCGCCGGCACTGCGCATCGCGCGCGTTCGGCAGGAAACGCCCGGTGTCGCGCAGCCTGCGCTCGATTACGTGCTGGACGGCGATTCGGAACTGCGCGGAATCGAGCGCGACATCGTGCATGCCGAGGCGGATCACCGCGCGGCAGATCTCGCGACGCTGCATGAACGGCTTCAGCACATCGATGGCTATGGTGCCCGCAGTCGCGCTGCGGCCCTGATGCATGGCCTCGGGTTCGCCGCCGATACGCAACTCGATCCGGTGGCGTCGTTTTCCGGCGGTTGGCGCATGCGCCTCAACCTCGCTCGTGCCCTCATCGCCCGGTCCGACCTGCTGCTTCTCGACGAGCCGACCAACCACCTCGATCTCGATGCCGTGCTCTGGCTGGAGCGCTGGCTTGCGGCCTACCGAGGCATGCTGCTGCTCGTGTCGCACGATCGGGATTTCCTCGATGCGATCGTCGAACGCGTGCTTCACTTCGACGGACGTACGGTCATCTCGTACACCGGGAACTATTCTGCGTTCGAGACCGCCCGGGCTGCGTCGCTTGCCAACCAGCAGGCGATGCATGCACGACAGCAGCGCGAGAGGGCGCATCTGCAGAGCTTCGTCGATCGGTTTCGGGCAAAGGCGACCAAGGCGAAGCAGGCGCAAAGCCGGCTAAAGGCGCTCGCGCGCATGACGCTGATCGCACCGGCCCATGTCGATACGGCCTTTACGTTTCGGTTCGAGGCGCCCCTGGCTGCGCCCACGCCACTGCTTGCACTGGATGGGGCATCCCTTGGCTACGGGACGGGACGCCCGGTCCTCGCCGGCGTGACGCTTTCCCTGCTACCGGGGACGCGCATCGGTTTGCTCGGGCGCAATGGCGCAGGCAAGTCTACGTTCATCAAGGCGCTGGCCGGTGAAGTCGAATTGATGAGCGGCGAACGGCACGAGGGTCGCGGCCTCGTCGTAGGGTACTTTGCCCAGCATCAACTCGAGCAGCTGCGTGCCGACGAGACGCCGATGCAGCACTTGATGCGCCTGTTGCCGCAGTCGAGGGAGCAGGACCAACGGGACTTCCTGGGGCGATTCGGCTTCGGCGAACAGGCGCTCGCGCCCGTCGGTCCGTTTTCCGGAGGTGAACGGGCGCGGCTTGCGCTGGCTCTTGTCGTCGCGCAGCGGCCGAATCTGCTTCTGCTCGACGAGCCGACCAACCACCTCGACATCGACATGCGCCATGCTCTTACGCTGGCTCTGCAGGAGTACGAAGGCGCGGTCGTGATCGTTTCTCACGACCGTCACATGCTGCGGACAACGGCCGACGACTTCTGGCTCGTGGCCGACGGCGCCGTGCAACCCTTCGACGGAGATCTGGACGACTACCGCAGCTGGCTTTCGAACTCGGCGTTCGACGCGACAGGGCGTTCGAACGACGAAGGCCGATCCTCCCGCAAGGAGGATCGGCGGGATCGGGCCAAACGCCAGGATGCTGTTGCCGCCCAACGCCGGCCGCTCGAACAGGAGAGTCGAGCCCTGGAAGCTGAGATTGAAAAGCTCGGGGCCGAGCGCGACGGCATCGATCAAACGTTGATCCACGGACCGGTTGCAGGCGGCGAAACGATCGCGGCACTTCAGAAACGGCGTGCGGCCATAGAAGCGCGGATCGAGGCCGCCGAGTCGCGCTGGTACGAGGTTCACGAAGCGATCGCGGCGCTCGGGGTGACCTGACTGCGCACCTGGCGCATCGGTGCGAGGCACAGGCTGCGTTGCCTGGTTGCGAACCTCGTTTGTGGCTTGGACAGGACGTGTGCTGCATGACGGTGCATGGGTTCGCACATGCACCGAAATTGCGCGCAGCACCTCGCGGCGTGAGTCGCTGTGGTTCCGACACGCTCGCATAAACCTTCGCACTTTCATACGGATTCTGCAGTTTTCGAGGCTTCCGTTTGCCGTTGGCATGGTTGATGCCTAAGTGCGGTGATCGCACGAGGTCATCGCATGATCGAAGGGTACGCGAACATTATCGAGGCGGGTGCGTCCGCAGTATCACTGCCGCGCGCCGAAGAACACGCGTCGACGCTCGACCCGTGGCGCGATCAGCTGCAGTTGTTGTTGCAGTCGACCGGCGAGGGCATATTCGGCATCGATCTCGACGGGCGTTGCACGTTCATCAATCGCGCTGGGGCGCGGATGCTGGGCTACCGGACCGACGAGGTCCTCGGTCGCAACATGCACTACCTCATCCACCACGCGCATCCGGACGGCACGCACTATCCCGTCGACGAGTGCCCGATCTTTCACGCGTTCAGCAAAGGACTGCCCTGTCGCATCGATAGCGAGGTGCTCTGGCGGCGCGACGGATCGAGCTTTCCGGCAGAGTACTCCTCGCATCCGATTCTCGACGGCAGCATCGTTCGCGGCGCGGTCGTGACATTCGTCGATATCTCCGAACGCAAGCTCGCTGACGAACTGTTGCGCACTGCCAAGTCCGATCTCGAACAGCGTGTCGAGGAACGAACGAGCGAACTTTCGGATGCCCTCGAACGTTTGCGCGAACTGTCCGCGCACCTCGAGAGCGTGCGGGAAGACGAGCGAACTCGCATCGCGCGCGAGATCCACGACGAACTCGGCAGCCTGCTCG
>JBIKKL010000432.1:0-4647 GCA_044360365.1 Burkholderiales bacterium
GGGGACATCTTCGGCGGCTGGATCATGTCGCAGGTCGATATCGCCGGCAGCATCGTTGCGATCCGACGCGCCCGCGGCCGAGTGGCGACCGTTGCCGTGAATTCGTTCGTCTTTCGCAAGCCTGTGCTCGTCGGCGATCTGGTCACCTTCTATGCGGATGTGGTGCGCGTGGGGCGCACCTCCATCACCGTGGATGTCGAGGTTTATGCGCATCGTGCACCCCTTGGCGATACTTGCGTCAAGGTGACGGAGGCCCAGCTGACCTACGTCGCGGTGGATGGCAACCGGCAACCTCGTGCGGTGTCGTCGCCGGAGTCCGCCAACTGACCTGCGTCTCTTTTCATTCGGCGGATCGAGCCGCCGATGGCATCATCATGCCAACATGCTGAAATTCGAACTTAGGAGGAATGCTATGAAACGTCGCTTGATCGCCCTGGCCACAGGGCTCGCACTGAGCAGCCTGTCCGGCGCCGTATTCGCGGGTGCGTTCGGAATCGGTACGCAGTCGGGCTCCGGCACGGGCAACGCCTTCGCGGCCGGGGCCGCCGGCGCCGAGGATGCCGGTTCGGCCTGGTTCAACCCGGCGGCCATGGCTTTCCTGCCGGCCGGCAAGCATGTCGCCGTGGCCGGGCACCTGTTGCGGCCGTCGTTCAAGTTCCGGGACGAGGGGTCGACCATCCCCGGCGCATTGGGCGCGGGCAACGGCGGTGATGGTGGGGGCTGGGCGGCCGTGCCGAACACCGCCTTCGTCATGAATCTGTCCAACCAGCTGAGCTTCGGCTTGAGCGTCAATTCGCCTTTCGGCCTGAAGACCGACTACGACACCGGCTGGATCGGCCAGCGCATCGCACTCGAGTCGGCAATCCTTTCGGTGAACATCAATCCGGCGCTGTCGTACAAGGTGAGTCCGGGGTTGTCGGTCGGCTTCGGTCTCAATTTGCAGTATCTCGAAGCCGAACTTACGAATGCCAGCGCACTCGGGACATCCAAACTGAAGGCCGACGACGTAGGCTTCGGCTTGAACTTCGGCGCCATGTTCGCCGTTGGGCCGTCGAGCCGCATCGGTGTCGCGTACCGTTCTTCAATCGACTACAACCTCGACGGCTCGGTCGCGTTCTCGGCCGTTCCGGCGGCAAACGCAAGCGCTTCGGCGGATCTGCGTACCCCCGAATCGGTGTCGTTCAGCTTCTTCACGGCGCTCGATCCGAAGTGGGACCTCATGGGCGACATCACCTGGACGCGCTGGAGCCGCATCAAGTCGATCGAGCCCACGTGTCGGCAGGCAAGTGCGGTGGTGTGCGCGGGTGGCGCCGGGACGCCGATCCTCGGCGCCAGTCTGCCGACGCACTGGAAGGATACCTGGCGCGTTTCAGTCGGGGCGAACTACAAGTACAACTCGCAGCTGAAGCTGCGCATGGGCCTCGCGTACGACCCGACTCCGACGAACGACGTCGATCGCACGGCACGCCTGCCTGACGAGGATCGATTCTGGGTTGCCGTCGGCGCGCAATACGCAGTGTCCAAGCAGGGACGCATCGAGTTCGGGTATGCGCACGAGTTCGTGCGCGATGCCCGAGTCAATACGCAGGTTTTCGGGACGGCATTCCGGCAGGTCGGTCGCTTCGAGGACAAGGCCGACATTCTCACGATCGCGTATTCGCATTCGTTCTGATCGTCGTCCCGGGTGGCGTCGCGGCAATGACTTGCCGGGCGCCCCGATTTCTCGCATAGTCGACGGCTCCGAGCGCCCTGTGTCGCTTCGGAGCCGTTCGTGTTTCAGCCGTTCGAAAGGATCGCGATGAGTGCCTCGTCGTTCGTCGTTCGCAAGGTGGCCGTGCTCGGCGCCGGGGTCATGGGAGCGCAGATCGCTGCCCACCTGGCCAACGCCAATGTGCCGGTGGTGTTGTTCGAACTTCCTACCAAGGAAGGCGACCCGAACGGCAACGTCGTCAAGGCCATAGACAATCTGCGCAAGCTCGAGCCGACGCCGCTTGCCGTGCGCGCCAAGGCCGATTGCATCGACGTGGCGAACTACGAGCAGCATCTGGCGCTGCTTGAGGAGTGCGATCTCGTGATCGAGGCGATCTCCGAGCGCATGGACTGGAAACACGACTTGTACGCGAAGGTGGCCCCGCATATCGGCGACCATACGATCTTCGTGAGCAACACCTCGGGGCTGAGCATCAACAAGCTGTCGGATGCATTGCCCACCGGTTTGAGAACGCGCTTTTGCGGCGTGCACTTCTTCAATCCGCCGCGATACATGCATCTCGTCGAACTCATCCCGTCGCTGCACACGGATCCGGCGCTGCTCGATCGGCTGGAAGCCTTTCTCGTCACCACGATGGGCAAGGGCGTGATACGTGCGAAGGATACCCCGAACTTCATCGCAAACCGGGTCGGCGTCTTTTCGATGCTGGCGACGCTGTACCACGCCCAAGGCCTCAAGATCGGGTTCGACGTCGTGGACGACCTCACCGGGGGCCGGATCGGGCGTCCGAAGAGCGCCACGTTTCGCACGGCCGACGTGGTCGGTCTCGACACCTTCGCCCATGTCGTCAAGACGATGGCCGATACGTTGCCCGACGATCCCTGGCATCGCTTCTATGCAGTACCGGACTGGATGCAGCAGCTGATCGCTTCCGGTGCGCTCGGTCAGAAAACCCGCCGCGGGGTGTATCGCAAGGTCGGCGCCGATATTCAGGTGCTCGATCTCGCGAAGTCGGATTACCGCCCCTCCGACGGCAAGGCGGACGACGAAATCGTCGAGATCCTCAAGCTGAAGGATCCCGCGGAGAAATTCGGCAAGCTGCGCGCTTTGCAGCATCCTCAGGCGCAGTTCCTCTGGTCCATCTTCCGCGATACGTTCCATTACTGCGCGGTGCACCTTGAATCCATCGCGCACGATGCGCGTGATCTGGATTTCGCCATCCGCTGGGGCTTCGGCTGGGATCGCGGACCTTTCGAGATCTGGCAGTCGGCAGGCTGGAAGCAGATCGCCGGCTGGGTCGCCGAGGAAATCGCGGCCAAGCGCACGATGGCCGACGTGGCACTACCTGCGTGGGTGAGCGATGGGCGGACCGGCGTGCACGAACCGACGGGGTCGTTCTCATCGGCCGAGCGCCGACTCGTGCCCCGTTCGACGCTGTCGGTCTACCGGCGACAGCCCTTTCCCGATCAGATCCTCGGCGAAGAGCGGCACTATGGTGAGACCGTATTCGAGAACGAAGGGGTACGTTGTTGGCATACCGGAGACGATCTGGCCGTCGTCAGCTTCAAATCTCGTATGCATGCCATCGGCGAGGACGTGCTCGATGGCTTGCTCGAATCGATCGAGATTGCCGAGCGCGATTTTTCCGGGCTCGTCATCTGGCAGACCGAACCGCCGTTCTCGGTCGGCGCGAATCTGAAGAAGGATACGTCCGGACGCAAGCGCGAGGAGCCTTCGGCCGTCGGGCGGCTGTTCAAGAAATTGAAGCGTGAAGCCGAATCGCTCGCGCTCAAGGCGGCGCGCCAGATCGGCGTGGCCGATCAACTCATGGCCGGACGTCTGGCCGAGGTCGAGAAGATCGTCGAGAAGTTTCAGCTGGCGACGCATCGCCTGCGCTACAGCACGATCCCGACCGTGGCCGCCGTCGACGGGCTCGCGCTGGGCGGAGGCTGCGAACTCGTCATGCATTGCGATCGCGCCGTGGCTGCCCTAGAGTCGTACATCGGGTTGGTGGAAGCAGGCGTGGGCTTGTTGCCTGCCGGGGGCGGCTGCAAGGAGGCCGCGATGCGGGCAGCCCAGGAGGCGCGGGGTGCCGATCTCTTCGCATTCATCCGGCGCTACTTCGAAGTGGTGGCGAAGGCCGATGTCGCACGCAGTGCCGAGCATGCGAAGGAGCTGGGTTACCTGCGATCCTCGGATGTCACGGTCATGAACCGCTTCGAGCTGCTCACCGTGGCGAAGGCGCAGCTTGCGGCGATGGCGCAGAGTGCGTATCGCCCGCCGTTGCGTCCGCGCGCCATTCCTGTGGCGGGACGATCCGCCATCGCGACGCTGCAAGCCTACATGGTCAACATGCGCGACGGGGGCTTCATCTCCGATCACGATTATCTCGTCGGCTGCAAGATCGCGATTCCGATGTGCGGCGGCGATGTCGAGGCCGGCAGCCTCGTCGACGAGGACTGGCTGCTCCATCTGGAGCGCGTGCACTTCATGGAGTTGTTGGCGACGGAGAAAACACAGGCACGCATCGAGCACACGTTGAAGACCGGCAAGCCGCTCAGGAACTGATCGGCACTTGCCGTCGGCTTCGAACCGCGATCGAGGAGTTCGTCATGACCAAACAGATTCAGGATGCCTATATCGTCGCCGCGACGCGTACCGCCGTCGGCAAGGCGCCGCGCGGCATGTACCGCAACACGCGACCGGACGATCTGCTCGCCCACGTGCTGAAGGCATCGATTGTCCAGTGCCCCGGGCTCGACGCGAGTGCCGTCGAGGATGTCATCGTCGGCTGCGCGATGCCCGAAGCCGAACAGGGAATGAACGTTGCACGTATCGGGCTGCTGCTCGCGGGCTTTCCGGACAATGTGTCGGGCATGACGATCAATCGCTTTTGTTCTTCAGGGGTGCAATCCGTCGCGCTCGCAGCCGATCGC
>JBIKKL010000643.1:0-3167 GCA_044360365.1 Burkholderiales bacterium
GGTGACGCCGCGCGAAGTATTGATGTGCAGGGTTCTGTACGCCGACGAGCGACCGTTGTCGTTGCCGTAGCACCACATGCCGCCGATCTGGGAGCCGATCTCGAACACGGTCACGTCGAAGCCGACTTCGAGCAGGTACTTCGCCGCGCAGAGGCCGCAGGCGCCGGCGCCGATCACGGCAACCCGCTTGTTGCCGCGAACGTTCGGACCTGCGACCGGCGCGTCGAGCCTGCGTTGGTAGACTGAACGGGTCGTGGTCATGATGACTCGGCGGCAGGGCAGGCGACGATCGCGATGACCGCTGCCTACATCACCGAACGCACCAGACCGCCATCCACCCGCATGGTCGTGCCGGTGATGTAGCTTGCGCAAGGCGACGCGAGAAACGCGACCAGATTCGCCAACTCGCGGGGCTCGCCGATGCGGCCGACCGCAGTCTCGGCTGCGCGCTCGGCCAGGGCTGCTTCGAGCGGCATGCCCTTTTCGTTGGCGCGCGCCGTTACGTTCGAGAGCATGCGTTCGGACAGGATGGAACCGGGGCAGACGTTGTTCACCAGAATGCCGTCCCGGCCGACTTCGTCCGCGAGGCTTTTGGCGAACGCGACGACGCCCATGCGCGTCGCGCCCGACAGCGCAAGACTGGGGATCGGCTGATAGACCGTGCTGGCGAGAATGTTGATGATGCGTCCGGCGCCGCTCGCCTTGAGATACGGCAGCGACTCGCGAGCCATGCGCGCGAAGAAGAGGAGGGAGCGCTGTACGGCCGTCGCCCACTGCTCCTCGGTCGCGGTGTGCGCATGGGCGAGCGGCGGACCGCCGGAATTGCTGACCAGAACATCGAGGCGTTTGTAGCGATCGACCGTGGCGGCGACGAGCGCGCGGATCGTCTCGTGCCGGTCGAGATCGCCCGCGTAGATCAGCGGATCGGTGCCGGTGCTGTCGCGAATTTCCCGGGCGGCCTGATCGAGATCATTCTGCGAGCGGCTGCACAAGACGACGTTTGCACCTTCCTCGGCCAGCACCTGTGCACAAGCGCGGCCGAGCCCCTTGCTGGCGCCGCCGACGATGGCGACCTTGCCTTTCAGTTGCAGATCCATGCGTGCTCCTCCCGTGAGCGTATGCGGATATTAAAACGACTCGATAGCGAATGTGCTGGCGCTGAAGTCATGGGAGCTCATTGACTCGCGCCGACAACCGGCAGGCCGGATCACGGATCGTGGCTCGCTTCGCGGCCACGATCAAGCCTTGGCCGCCGGTTCAAGGAACGCATGCAGCCGAGTTCCTGTCACTTGTTGCAGAAATAGGTGATCTTCACCTCTGCCGAGAATTTGCTGCCGGACTTTCCGCTTTTGCAACTCTCTTGACGCGATTCCTTCAGGCCGCCAAGATTTCTGCAGTTTGCTTCCACCTTTTGGTCGGCGCCTGCTCGCGCTGCGTCGCAGGCATCGTCCGGTGCCGCCTTCACCGAGGTGAACGAAGTCTTCGCGGCGCTTGCTTGCCCGGCGAAGACGCTAACGACGATTGCTGCTAGAAGGAAGCCGATTTTCATGGGTTGACCTGACTGGGTTGGGCTGCATATTGCACGGTTGGGTTGTCTGGTGCTGTCCGGCGGATTCGCGATCCGCCTGTAGCCCTAACGAATGGGGCCCTTTGAGCTGCACCGCGCTTTCGATGAGACATCCGTCAAGCAATGTAAGGATGTCTCTAGAGGCTGGGTCGTGAGGGAAAAATGCGCGCGTGAAGTATCCCGATCAAGGGAAGCAGCGCGTGGTCAACCCTGAGGCGACTATGACAGAGGCGCGACCAGGGGGCAACGCGGGGAGCGTGCGCGCGTGACTCAGCCCGAGCAATCGGGATGATCGGGCTGCACTATCGATTCATCGCTGCAGCGATGAATCGGGTCCATACCCCGGAGTCAGTTTGATTCGTGAAAATCAATTGTGACCTGACTTCGTCCTTGTGGTCAGCCTCGAGCGACGATGCGCCGGTTACCTGCCGCTCACCGCGTGATGATCTTCGATGGCCGCATGTCGGTTCAAGCCGCATTCGCCCCTTGGACCGATACGATCGCGCCGATGTTCCGTCGATCGGCAACCATTGTCCCGCGATCTCGCAGCAAGACATCTTGTCACAGCGCATGAGAGTACGAACCGAACGAACGGTGCATCCAGTCCCACCTGGCCGCACGCAGAGCCCGAGGTAGTCTACTTCGGTCCATGGATCCGGCTCAGCAGCTAATCTCAGCGCCCATCTCCATGCTCTTGTAATTCACGACGCGTATCTACGCATCGAGGGCCGAGAAATATTACCTTGGTCTAATGGTCATTCTGGCTACACTCGAGCGGCCGGTAGGTGCGACACCGGCCCAAAAATTTTCGGAGACTACCGATGGTTCGCCCCGTCGATCTGGGTTGCACCGCTGTGAAGCAGTCCGCGTCGTTATCCCGCTGCACTTGGCTCTTCCGACATCTGTTGGCGTCCGCTGCCATCGCCTTGCTGGTGACAGCCAGCGGGCAGGCGCTTGCGCAGGTTCCCATATCCACAGCCGCAGGCAGCTACGATCTGCGGGCCGCGACCTGGGACACAAGCGATCCAAGGCGAGTCTGTCAGGACTTTTTCTGCAACGTGGTCATCGTGGTTCCGCCGGAAAGCGTCGTCGACGCCAAAGCGGATTCGATGCGGGTTTCCTTCAATCCTACGATTCTTTCGCCCGACGCCAACCTTTCGGAGTCAGCCACGGCTACGTTGGCCGGCATTTCCAGCAACGCCAGTGCGAAGTTGGGAATCGTCGCTACCACGGTCGATTTCGGTGTGGCAGCGACCGCCGCCAAATCCAGTGTGTTCGTTGGCGAAGCTCGTGCCGAGTTGCGGTCCGCTTATTTCGTCAAGGTCGAACTGCGGTCCCGCGACTTGCTGGGTTCGCTGACAGCCGGTGCATGCGCCGGCGGTTGCACGCTGGCGATGGACTTCCTGCACCAGACCACTGGTCGGTTCGCCTACTCGGGCGTCCCCGGCGGCGGTGCCCGGGCCAGCTTCTCGGAAACGCTGAGCATCAATGGCCTGGCACAGGCGTCCGGCGTATCCTTCATCGAGGCCGGTCCGAGTGCCGGAAGTCTGCCTTCGCCGGGTGCTGCCGGTGACTGGAGCGCGGGTGACTTTCTCGCTCC
>JBIKKL010000433.1:0-4637 GCA_044360365.1 Burkholderiales bacterium
AGCGGGGTTTTTTTTCGAAGGATATGTGCCGATATGGTCGGCATCGAACGTCGACGGCCCGCTCAACCGGTGATCATGACGCTTGCGTGCGCGCCGATTCGCCGCACCGGCTGGATAAACGCGGTGGTTGCGCGCGGGTTGGTGGATCGCAGCCGCTCTTACGTCAGCAGCGCAACCGCCTTGATCTGTGCCCACACGGTATCGCCCACGCGAAGGCGCAATTCGTCCGCGGATCGCTTGGTGATGCGGGCGACGATCGATGAGGCGCCGCAGCCCATGCGAATCAGCGCCAGGGCGGGATGAGATTCATCGCCCATCGCTTCCACCTGGCAGTAGAGGCTGTTCACGATGCTCGAGTCGCGTTGGGGCGTACGCGCAATGCTGACATCCCGCGCGAGGATGCGGATGCGCACGGGCTGACCGATCTCGTGACCCGAATCACGCACCCACAGGCTGCCTCCGCGAAACGCCACGCGGGCGAGATGCCAGCGCTCGTCTCGTTCGATGACTTCAGCATCCAGAACGACGCCGGTGTCCTCGCCGAGTCGCATCGGCAGATCGACTCGGGACAGCACATCCGTCATGGATCCTGCTGCGACGACGCGTCCCGCATCGAGCACCACCAGGTGATCGGCCAGTCGTGCGACTTCATCCGGCGCATGGCTCACATAGAGCACGGGGATATCGAGTTCCGCATGCATCCGCTCGAGGTACGGGAGGAACTCGGCCTTGCGGGCAACGTCCAGTGCCGAGAGCGGCTCGTCCATGAGCAGGATGCGGGGTTGCGTCAGCAGTGCACGCGCGATGGCAATGCGCTGCCGTTCGCCTCCGGAAAGCCCGGTCGGCTTGCGATCCAGCAGTTGCCCGATGCCTAGCAGTTCGACGATGCGCTCCATCGAATCCGTACCGTTCCTGCGTGCCGCACGCTTTTGTCCGTAGTTCAGGTTGCCGCGCACAGTGAGGTGATCGAACAGGCTCGCTTCCTGGAACACATAGCCGAGGGCTCGACGGTGCGTCGGCAGGAAGGTGCTTTCGTCCTGCCAGATCTCGCCATCGACGATGAGTCGACCCCGTGTCGGTCGGGCAAGGCCGGCGACGCAGCGCAGGAAGGTGGTCTTTCCGCATCCGGATGGCCCGAAGAGGGCCGTGACGCCCCGGCTCGGCAACTGCGTGTCGATCTCGAACCGGAAGCCGGGATACGAGATCTCGAAGCGCGCCTCGATGCTCATGCGACGCGGTTCCAGCCGCGTGCGTAGAGGAACAGCAGCACGAGAAACGAAAAGACGAGCATGCCGCCCGCAAGGATGTGTGCGTTTGCGTACTCCATGCCTTCGACATGGTTGTAGATGGCCATCGAGATGACTTGCGTCTGGCCGGGGATGTTGCCGCCGATCAGCAGCACGACACCGAACTCGCCCAGCGTATGGGCGAAGCCGAGTACTGCTGCCGTCAGAAAGCCCGGCCGGGCAAGAGGCAGCGCGATCGTGAAGAATGCATCGAGCGGCGAGGCCCGCAATGTCGCTGCGACTTCCATGGGACGTGCGCCCATGGCCGCGAACGCCTGCTGCAGCGGTTGTACGACGAACGGCATGGAATAGATGACCGAGGCAACCACCAGCCCTGAGAAGGTGAAGGGCAGCAACCCGATGCCCATTGCCTGTGTGAGTTTTCCGACTGGGCCATTGGGTCCGAGGAGAACGAGCAGATAGAAGCCGAGCACCGCAGGCGGCAGCACCAGAGGAAGCGTCACGATCGCGCCGATTACGCTCTTCAGCCGCGAGCGTGTGCGCGTGAGCCACCAGGCGATCGGCGTCCCGATGATCAGGAGAATGACGGTCGTCGTGGCGGCCAGCTTCAGCGTGAGTACGACGGCTGCGGTGTCGGCGGAGGAAAGCATGGGCGGGTTGCGATCAGAGTATCAAGGCGCACGTCAAGCGGATGTCTGCGCGTCATCTGTGTGCGGGCTAGAAGCCATAACCGTACGATTTGATGATGGCGAGCGCCTTGTCGCCTCGCAGATACTTCAGCAGCGCTTCGGCGGCCGGCTTGCCTTTCCCGCGTTCCAGGAGTACTGCATCCTGCTTGATCGGCGTGTACAGCTTCGGATCGACGATCCAGGCCGATCCGCGGGTGATGTTTCCTTCCTTCATCACTTGCGAAAGGGCAACGAAGCCGAGCTGTGCGTTGCCGGTTGCAGCGAACTGATACGTCTGGCCGATGTTCTCGCCAGTCACGAACTTCGGCTGCAATGTATCGTGCACGCCGAGCGCACGCATCGTTTCCACGGCCGCTGCGCCGTAGGGCGCAAGCTTCGGGTTGGCAACGGCGATCTTGTCGAAGTTGCCCAGCTTGAGTCGGCTCCCATTCGGATCGACGAAGCCAGGCTTGGCAGACCACAGAACCAGCTTGCCGAGCGCGTAGGTGATGCGCGAGGCACCCACGGCGGCGTTTTCGGCGACGAGTCTGGTCGGCGTGCTCGAATCTGCGGAGAAGAAGACTTCGAAGGGGGCACCGTTCCTGATCTGGGCGTAGAGTTGACCGGTCGACCCGAATGACGCCACGACCCTGTGCCCGGTGTCCTTTTCGAACTCCACGGCGATCTGCTTCATCGGTGCGGTGAAATTGGCGGCGACGGCAATGGTCACGTCATCGGCATGCGCGTGGCCAAGGGCCATGAAAAGAACCAGCGCGATGAGGGCCAGGTAACTCGGTTTGGAACGCTCGATCATGTTGGCCTCTTTCGTGTCTTTTCTGACACCAGCCTCGGACACATGGGGCCGCATGCATCGAGGTCGGAAAGACGGCGTTGTTGGTGCACAACGGGGCGGAGTCGTCTCGCTACGGTTTCGCTTTGCGAAATATCTCGTGCTGCGTCTCGTAAGTAGATCGCTCCATGGGGCAAGCAATCCGGACGAGCAAGCGAAATATACAGAGGAATATCACGATGCGCCAGTCAGGCGATATGCTGGGTGTGGGGACGGGGTTCTAGCCGAGCAGCTTGAGCAGCGCCGCGATCTCGGCACGAGCGGCCGAGGAGGCGATCGCCTCGATGGTGCGGTAGCGAAGGATGACTTCGTTCCCCAAGGGGGTGACGAGGGTACTGCCACCGGTTCGTCCGCCCTTGGCTGTTTCCACCACCGGACCGCGGACCGAGTGATTCATCGTATCGATGAGCAGCCAGGCGCGTCGATACGACATGCCGAGCTTCCTGGCGGCAGCCGTGATCGATCCTGTGTCGATCACGGCCTCCAGCAGCGATATCTTTCCGGGGCCGACCGCGATGTCTTCGCCTTTGTGGATGCGTATGCGGAATTTGAGCGTCGGGACGGCGGACATCGTTCAACCTGGCGAATCGGTGGCGATGATTGCGATTATGCGTCAGGTGTCGAATGGATGTCGCTTACTCCCGGACCAGGGGCCAGTGCCGCGGCAACTGCGAGTATGTGTCTCGCAGATGTGGCGGCACATTGTCGGTTCGGCACGAAGTTCGTAGACTTGTCGGAATCATGAATCAGGCTTCGTCCGAATGAAATCGCTGATCCCGAGCGGTCAGGAAACCGCGGCTGACCGCTCGCGTCGGCGGGCGGGGGAGTGCTTCCTCTGCCACGGCGGGAAATCCCATGGCATCTGAAAGTCCGGATCCAGTCGATGTCGCAGCTGTGGTGTACAGGTCGGGCAGCCGTATCGAGGAGTTCTTCGCGAACTTGGCCGCCCAGCTGGGCGCATCCGGCATCAAGGTCTCCGGACTCCTGCAGCACAGCATGCGGGCAACCGAAGCGGATCGTTGCAGCTTCGAGATGGAGGATTTGGGTCAAGGCGTGAGGTACCGGATCAGCCAGGACCTGGGCGCGGGATCGAGCGTGTGCAGCATCGATCCTGCAGCCATCGCCGCCGCGAGTGGGGTGCTTCGACAGGCGATCGCTGCCGCGCCGGATATCGTGCTGGTGAACAAGTTCGGTGCACTCGAAGCCGCGGGGGAAGGTCTGCGCGAGGAGATGAACGCGATCGTTGCGGCAGGTCTGCCGATGCTTACGACCGTCAACCGGGATCAGCTCGACGATTGGCGTGCCTACGTCGGATCGCCGAACGCAGAATTGCCGATGGATCCCGATACGGTGGTGGCGTGGGTGCAGGAACGGGTTCGCCGGCGTCGAGGGTAGGCCGAGATCGCCTCCGTAGACACAGATTTCGTCATGGCTGAATCAGATCGTGTAGTCCTCACCTTCGTTGTTCATCGCTGTCTCGATCGCTTCGCGCGCGAGCTGCGGTGCGAATAGTTCGATGAACGCGTAGGTATACGCGCGCAGATAGGCGCCGCGTCGAACGGCGAGCCGCGTCATGTTGCTGGCGAAGAGGTGTCTGGATTCGATTGCGCGAAGTGATCGATCGGCCTCGGCGTTGAACGCCATTTCGGCGATGATTCCGATGCCCAGCCCTTCTGCGACATAGGTCTTGATGACGTCGGCGTCCATCGCCGTCAACACGATGTCCGGTACGAGGTCGTGCTTTGCGAATGCCTCGTCGATGTGCGGTCGGCCGGTAAATCCGGGCTCGTAGGTCACGATCGGATGTCGGGCCAGATCGGCGAGTCCGATCGAGCGCACATCGAGCAGCGCATGCTCCGGCGGCACCACCAC
>JBIKKL010000434.1:0-4636 GCA_044360365.1 Burkholderiales bacterium
AGCGACGGCGGTGAAGGCAGCGTCTGCCGAGGTCGAAGGGCGCTTTCCTCCAAGGATGCCGGGCGCCACAAGACGAAGATTTTTGCGCGGTTGAAGCGGTTTTTCGCGAGCCGGTTCGATCTTTTCACTCGCCCATCGGAGTGGAGCGACGCATGAGGAAGGTGTTATTCATACTCGGCCAACTGTCGGATACCGACGCCGAGTGGCTTGCTCGGAACGGGGACCTGTTGCGATTAGATCCGGAAACGGAACTGATCCGCGAGGGCGCTGCCGTGGACAGTATTTTCCTGATCGTCGACGGCCTGGTGGACGTCACCATGTCGCGCCTCGGCAAGATCACCGAACTCGGGCCGGGAGAGATCGTCGGTGAACTGTCGCTCGTCGACTCGAGGCCGGCGTCGGCATCTGTCACGGCGCGATTGACGACCGCCGTGGTGCGAATTGCGAAAAGCCGTGTGCTTGACAAGATTGCAGACGACCACGAGTTCGGACTTCACTTTTACAAGGCAATTTCGATCTTCCTCGCGGATCGTATGCGCTCGACGATCGAAAGGATGGGATACGGCACCTCTCAGGGAGAACTTCAGCTCGCTGAAGGCACGGCCATGGAGGGCGAGATCGATGCCGAGGTGCTCGACAAGCTGCATCTGGCGGGTGCTCGATTCGAGCGCATCTTCAAGTCTCGTCTCGTCGGTGAGCCCGAGCGGTACTAAGAACCCCTGGCATGAGCCGATTTCATGAAGTCGATGAGCAATACGACGCGCGGGGCGGCGCCCCGATGCCAAACCTCGTGCTCGACCGTGTCGTCGAAGACGAGGCAATGTCCTTCGGTCCACGACCGAGTGTCGGCTCCGACACGCATCTCGCACCCGTTCGGAACGATAAGCCCCAGATGGCAACGCAGAACCTCCTTGGAATAGCCTACATGAGGACGTATGTGCGTGCCGGGCTCGAGTACGGAGAAGCCTGCGGTCGTCATGCCCGGAATCGACTGCACCAATTGGGCTGTCCTGGGACACAACGCGCAGTTGTTCGTGAGCTTCGCACCGAACGCCCACAGCCCCATGACGTCCCAGCCTCCCTCATAGAGAAAGGCCTCCGGCCAGGGCATAAGCGTACCTGGACCGACGGCCTCGTACTCCGCACGGATCGTGCGCCAGGCTTGTTCCAGGCGCGTCGTGAACGGGAATTGAGCGGATTCGAGGTACATGGAGGCTGGAGATGGTATCGCATTCTGACCGTGCTGGGATGTCTGATCGTCACCCAGGGCGCGGCGCTCGGTCAGGCGAAAGGTCCGCCCAGGGAGTTGGGCTTACTTGAGGCGGTCAAGCTCGCTTTGTCGCGCAACGCCACGATCCAGGTCGGCGTCACTCAGGTCGACAGCGCCCGGGGCAGGCTACAAGAAGCATCGGGCCAATTTGACATGTCCGTGGCCACGAAGGTCGGAAGCGAGCGCAACTATTCATTGCTGACCAATTCGCAACTGTCGCAGTTTCCGCCTTTCTTCCCCAATACACCGGCGGCGAACATCGGCGACACGGCATCGGCGAGCGCCGGTTTTTCGAAGCAGTTCCGTTCCGGCTTCGTGGTCGAGCCGAGCGTGAGTGTTGTCCGCACCGCGGACAACATCAGTCGGCTCACCGCTGACGCACTCGCGTTGAATCGACCGATTTACGCCGTGAAGGTGACCATTCCGCTGCTCAAGAATGCGGGGCGCGATGTCGTCGGCGCCGCTGAATCGATCGCGATTTCCGAGGTGGACGCCACTCGGCTCGACCTCACACAGTCGGTTTCGCAAACCGTTTCCAACGTCACGATGGCGTACTGGAATTTCTTGTCAGCGGAGCGTGTGCGGGCAATCGCCCTGGACGCCGAGGTTTCGTCGGAACGCCGTGCGCGCGATGTAGATCGCCTGATCCAGGCCGACCGCCTGCCCGTCTCTGAGCGTGACCTGTTGCTCGCGGATATCGCATCGAAGCGTTCCAACCGGATCTCCGCCGAACAGGCGTACATCGATGCACGCAGCAATCTCGGCCGGGCCATCGGTCTCAGCGCGGAGGAAACGGCCGTCCTCCTGCCGGCGGACACGGCTTACCCGAGCGTGACGCCCGACGCCCGCGAGGTAGACGAACGGCTCTCGGAACTGCGCCGGACGGCGCTCGAGTTCCGGCGGGACCTCGCAGCATCTGCGCTACGTCGCGAACAGGCTAGGATCGCGGTAGACGCCACGCAGAAGAACCTCAAGCCGCAACTGAACCTTGCGCTTTCCGTCGGAATGAGCGGTCTTCGGGAAGGGGATGGGAACAATGACTTCATGCGCTCGTTGTCGTCACGGCTGCGCGGCCCCAATAGCAGTGTCTCGCTTTCCTACCTGTTCCCCCCCGAGAACAATGTTGCAGGGGGTCAGCTCGCCCAGCGCATCGCAATATTGAATCAGACGAGGGTGGTGGAAGAGGATCTGCGCTATGCCGTGCTGACCAGCGTGGAAACCGCGGCCAGTGCGGTACGCCGACTCGCGCTGCAACTGGATGAAGCGCGTCGCGCAGAAGAACTCTACCGACGCGCGGTGACCAACGAGGAAACGCGACGCCAGCTCGGCCGCGGAACGCTGCTCGACGTCATCAACGTAGCGGACCGGTTGTTGTCCGCACGCTTTGCCACTAACGCTGCACATTTGAACTATGCGCTGGCGGTGATCCAGCTCCGGTTCGCGACCGGAACTCTGGCTCCCGGCACCGGAACGTCGCCGCGCGAGTACCTCATCGACATCGACGCTATCACGACGGTGCCCCGCTAGGCGCCATTACGCTTGGAGTGAACGAATGTTCGCGGACCTCCAGTCTTCGAAGCCGCGGGAGATCTTCCGCAAAGTGGCTCTGGAACGGCTATCGTCTCCGGATCGGCTGGACTTGCTTACACAGGTCGTCGGCCCCAAGGGTTGGCTGGTTCTGCTGACGCTCGTCATTTCGGTGTTCATCGCTGCCATCTGGGGCGTCTTCGGCGAGATCCCGAGCAAGGTGAAAGGTCAATCGATCCTCACGCACAGCGGGGGCGTATTCGATGTGCCATCCACCGCACAGGGCCGTGTCGCGGAGCTTCTGGTCGAGGTTGGGTCAAACGTCGACGCCGGTCAGGTCGTGGCGAAGATCGAACAGCCCGAACTCTCGTCGGAAATCGAATCGTTAAAGGGGCGCCTCGGGGAACTGCGGGCGCGAGAGGGCAACCTGCAGTCTTTCGTCCAGCGGGGCGAGGTGATCAGTGTCGATCTCACACAGGTAAGGCGCAAGCAGTTCGAGGAGAAGGCGCGTTTGCTCGACCGGCAGATCGCAACCCTCGACGAGCGCACTCGGGTGGAAACCCAGCTTCTGGAGCAGGGCCTAATCACGCGCCAGACGCTACTTAATACGCAAATCGAGCAGGAACAGATCCGGCAGGATCTACAGGCTTCAAAGGCGCAGCTCCAGCAGTTGAGCCTGCAGAGCCTCGAGTCGAAGAAGCAATCGGACCTCGAATTGGCAAACGTCCGGCTGCAGATCTCCGACCTGGAGCGCCAGCTCGCTGCCTTGTCGGAGAAGTTGAAGTTGCAGGCGGTGGTGCGCAGTCCGTACGCCGGCCGCATCCTGGAAATCAAGTCCGGCCGGGCTGGGGCGTTGGTCGGACTCGGCGCTTCGCTGTTCACGCTCGAGCGGGAGATGGAGAAGACCGGTCCGCTGGAGGCGGTAATCTTCGTTTCGGCGTTCGACGGTCCGGCAGTCAAAGTGGGCATGAGCGTCCAGATCAGTCCTGGCAACGTCAAGCCGGAAGAGCACGGGTACATCGTCGGCAAGGTGCGTTGGGTATCGTCCTACCCGGCATCCGACCAGGGCATCATGCAGTTGCTGCAGAACGAGAAGCTCGTCCAGGCGCTGGGCGGCGAAGGCCCGCCGATCAAGATCATCGCCGACCTCAGTGTCGATCCGAGTACGCCCAGTGGATACAAGTGGTCGTCCCGTAGCGGGCCCGACATGCAGGTGCGCAGTGGAACGTTGGCTACCGCGTCGATTACTACCGAGTCCCGGCGCCCGATAGCGCTCGTGATTCCGGCCGCCCGCAAGTTCTTAGGAGTCTGACAGGGTGGAAGCAAGCGCGAGATCTATGGCGTCGGGCGCCCCGCGACGGCGCGTGCGCACGCCCACCCTGATCCAGATGGAGGCCGTAGAGTGCGGCGCCGCGGCCCTGCGAATCGTGCTCGCTCATTACGGCCGCCATGTGCCGGCGGAGGAACTGCGGGTCGAATGCGGCGTATCGCGGGACGGATCGAAGGCGAGCAACGTCGTGCGCGCAGCCCGCAAGTACGGACTCCTTGCCAAGGGACTCAAGCGCGACCCGAATAAGCTCGCCGACCTGCCCGTGCCCTTTATCGTCTTCTGGAATTTCAACCACTTCGTCGTGGTGGAGGGGACGAGCCGCGGGCGAGTGCATCTCAACGATCCCGCCACGGGTCCTCGTGCGGTCACGTTCGAGGAATTCGATCAGTCCTTCACCGGCGTGGTCCTCGCTCTGGAGAAGGGGCTCGATTTCAAGCCCGGGGGTGAGCATCCTGGGATCGTCACGGCCCTCGCGAGTAGGCTACGGGGGACGAAGGGACCGCTGCTCT
>JBIKKL010000435.1:0-4631 GCA_044360365.1 Burkholderiales bacterium
TCGTCTTCTTCCAGGGCCGGCCGGAATTATAGCGATGCCCCGCAGATGAATCGGATGCGCGTTGGCGCGGCTACCATGCATTTGCTATGATGAAATCAATGTTCCGAGCTCCTCGTTCACGCTGAGCAGCGGAGCGCTTCTGAACATCATCGGCCCGCACAGCGAACCCACTCCATGATCCTACCCGACTTACCTGCCGCCGAGATTGCGGTCGGGATAGGGGTGGCGTGGATCGCGCTCGGTGCGCTCGGCCTGTTCGAAGGCGAACGTTCGCGGTTTGTCGCGAAAGTCATTTTTCCGCTCAGCGCGCTCGCGTCCATCGGACTCGCGCTCATCGCTTTGCAAGCGATCGTCGAGCCTGCTCGTGGTCTGGTTCTTCCCCTCGGCCTGCCCGACCTGCCGTTTCACGTCCGACTCGATCCGCTGTCGGCGTTTTTTCTTTTCCTGCTTGGCCTGTGTTCGTTCGCGATCAACCTCTACGCGGGCAGCTACTTCAAAGGTGTGCCGCCGCAGAAACTCAAGCTGATCTGCCTGCAATATCACTGTTTCCTCGCCAGCATGGCGTTCGTGCTGCTCGCCGACGACGCCTACATGTTCATGGTGGCTTGGGAGACGATGGCGCTCTCGTCGTACTTTCTGGTGGTTACGGAGCATCGGCAGCCCTCGATTCGGCACGCAGGCTTCATCTACGTTCTGCTCGCGCACGTAGGCGCGCTCGCGATCCTGCTTTGTTTCGGTGTGCTGCACGAGGGCGGCTTCTCGGCGTATAGCTTCGACGACCTTCGGCGCGCGGAGCTTTCGCCCCTTTGGGCGAGTGTCGTGTTCGCACTTGCCTTGGTGGGCTTCGGCGCCAAGGCGGGTTTGATACCGCTGCACGTCTGGCTCCCGGAAGCCCATCCGGCGGCGCCGTCTCCGGTGTCCGCGCTGATGAGCGGCGTCATGCTGAAAACAGCGATCTACGGTTTCGTGCGTGTGGTGTTCGATCTGGTCGGAACGCCCATGTGGCAGTGGGGCCTGGCGCTCGCCGTGCTGGGCGGCGTCACTGCCCTGTTCGGCATCCTGTATGCCGTCCAGCAGAACGATCTCAAGCGCCTGCTCGCTTATTCCTCGGTGGAGAACATCGGCATCGTCATGATCGGACTGGGCTTGTCGATGGTTTTTTTCGGCAGCGGCCATCCGCAGGCCGGGGCGCTCGGTTTCGTGGCGGCGCTCTATCATGCGCTCAACCATGGTGCGTACAAGAGCCTTCTTTTTCTCGGCGCAGGTTCGGTGCTGCATTCGACCGGATTGCGCAACCTCAACGAGATGGGCGGACTGATTCATCGCATGCCGGTCGTGGCGTTCTATTTTCTGATCGGCTGCCTCGCAATTTCGGGTTTGCCGCCGTTGAACGGCTTCGTCTCCGAGTGGCTCATGTTTCAGACGGCGCTGCAGGCAGGCATGCTGGAAAACGGGGTGTTGCGCAGTCTCGTCCCGCTCATTGCCGCCATGCTTGCCCTTGCCGCCGCATTGACGGCGCGATGTTTCGTCAAGGCGTTCGGCATCGGATTTCTCGGACAACCCCGTGGACGGGGCGGCAAGGGCGAGTCGAATGAAGAATACGCCGACGCAGGCATGCTCGAGCGTATCGCCATGGCTTGGCTCGCCGGATGGTGCATCGTGCTAGGCATCTTTCCAAGCACGTTCGTGGGGCTCATCAATCACGTCAGCCTGGCCGTGGCAGGCGCCGGCCTGCCCCCATCGGCATTGGAAGCAGGTGTGCTGTGGCTCGTCCCTTCCACGCAGGCGCAGGCGAGCTATAGTCCGTTCCTGTTCCTGATCGTCATCGCCGTCGTGGTCGCGATTGCGTACATCGTCGTGCGTGCCTGCTTTCACGGCCGTGTCCGGCGTGCTCCGCCATGGGATTGCGGCTTCCCCGAGCAGACCGCCCGCATGCAGGATTCCTCGGAGGGGTTCGGACAATCGATCCGGATCATCTTCGCGCCGATCTATCGAATCACGCGGCGCGTGCCGGGGCCCGATGATCCGCAGCCCAGATTCGAGGTGCGCGTGGAGGACAAGCACTGGTTCGGCATCTATTTGCCGATCGCGCGTTTCGTGGAGTACCTGTCCGCAAAACTCAGCACGCTGCAACAGGGGCGCATCAGCATCTATCTGTTGTACAGCTTCGTGACGCTGATCGCATTGCTGGTGTTCGTCCAATGATCGATATGGCCGGCATTGCGTTTCAGATTCTGCAGTCGATGCTGGTCGTGCTCGCTGCCCCGGCGCTCCTCGGTTGGGTGAACCAGTGCCGTGCCTGGCTGCAGAACCGCAAGGGTCCGGGCGTGCTGCGTCCCTACTTTCTGCTCTGGCGCCTGTTCCAGAAGGAGGCGGTGGTCGCCGAGAATGCATCGGTGCTGTTTCGTGCCACCCCCTACATTCTCTTTGGCTGTATGTGGCTCGCCGCCGGCATCGTGCCCGTGCTCGCGACCGACCTGCCGTTCGCCTTCGCGGCGGACATCATCGCACTCGTGGGAATCTTTGCCTTGGCACGCGTATTCATTGCGCTGGCTGCCATGGATATCGGCACGTCGTTCGGCGGCATCGGAGCGCGGCGGGAGATGCTGATCGGATTCCTCGCGGAGCCGGCGATGCTGATGACGCTCTTCACAGCCGCGTTTCTGAGCGGATCGACGGCGCTCACGACCATCGTCGAAACCCTGGCGCACCGGGAGTTCGCCATTCATCCCGGGCTTGCATGTGCCGCGGTCGCCTTCACCATGGTGACCCTTGCGGAGAACGCGCGCATCCCGGTCGACAACCCGGCGACGCATCTCGAACTGACGATGATCCACGAGGCGATGATTCTCGAGTACTCGGCGCGCCACCTCGCGCTGATCGAATGGGCGGCGGCCATCAAGCTGTTCGCGTACATGACCATCGGCATCGCGCTGTTTACGCCCTGGGGAATCGCCGAAGGCGGCGATTGGGCCGGGCTGCCTCTGGCCATTGCAGCCGTCGCTGCGAAGCTGACGGTGGCCGGGGCGGGTCTCGCGCTGCTCGAGACCGTCTCGGCGAAGTTTCGCGTGTTCCGTGCACCGGAGTTCTTGAGCACCGCTTTCCTCCTTGCGGTGCTCGGAATGCTGGTTCACTTCCTGACAAACGCGTGAGGCAACCGCCGCCATGAGTCAGCAACTGGTCAATCTCGCCGCAACCATCCTGCTCATCATCGCGTTTGCGATGCTGTCGCAGCGACGCGTGCTGAATCTGGTGCGTCTGTTCGCCTGGCAGGGTCTGGTGCTCAGCATCTCCACGGCCATGGTGGCCTACTCCACGGGCCAGGGGCATCTGTGGATCTCCGCGGCGCTGACGCTGGTGTTGAAGGTGATCGTGCTTCCGATCGTTCTGCACAGTCTCATCGATCGACTGAACGTGCGCTGGGATGTCGAGCCTCTGATCAACGTACCGACGACCATGTTGGTGGGAATCGGCCTTGCCATCTTTGCGTTCGCGCTGACGACGCCCATCTCGCAGATGGCGGGGACGTTTACCCGGTCCACGCTCGGCATCGCGCTGGCGAGCGTCCTGCTGTCGTTCCTGATGATGATCGTGCGGCGCAAAGCCATTCCTCAGGTGATCGGGTTCCTCGCCATGGAAAACGGGCTGTTCTTCGCGGCCACGAGCGCCACCTACGGTATGCCGCTCGTGGTGGAACTTGGCATCGCGCTCGACGTTCTCGTGGGAACGTTCGTGTTCGGCATCTTCTTCTTCCATATCCGCGAGACGTTCGATTCGCTCGACATCCGCCATATGGAAAAGCTGAAGGAAGATTGAGTGGAAATCGCCTGGCTGCTCGGCGTGCCGCTCCTCGGGAGCGCAGTGCTCGGCATTCTCGGTCACAAGCGCATCGCCGCCGAGATCAACATCGCATTCAGCCTCGGCACCCTGATTGCGGCCGGCGTGCTGGTGGTGCGTGTGGTCGATTCCGGACCCATGACCGCATTCCACGAACAGTTTTTCGTCGACCCGTTCAATGTCTTTCTCGTGGCGCTCACGTCGTTCGTCGGCCTGACCACGGCGCTCTTCAGTCGTCCGTATATGCGGGTGGAAGAGGAGCACGGGCGTGTGAGCGCGATGAGGTTGCGGCTCTATCATGGCGCGTATCAGCTCTTCATGTTCACGATGCTGGTCACGCTGCTCGCCAACAATCTCGGCATCCTCTGGGTGGCGATGGAAGGCGCGACGCTTTCGACCGTCCTCTTGGTCAGCCTCTACCGCACGCCCGCCAGCATCGAGGCGGCGTGGAAGTATTTCATCCTCTGTGGCGTAGGACTCGCGCAGGCGCTGTTCGGGACGATACTTCTGTACTTCGCTGCCGAGAAGGTCTTGGGCGGCGGGACGGTTTCGCTGTTGTGGACACATCTGTTCGAGGTGCGCGATCAACTCGAGCCCACCGTGCTATCGATCGCATTCGTGTTTCTGCTCGTGGGGTACGGGACGAAGGTCGGGCTGGTGCCCCTGCACAACTGGTTGCCGGATGCACATGCCGAGGGGCCGACGCCGATATCCGCGGTACTCTCCGGACTGCTGCTCAATGTCGCGCTCTATGCGGTGATGCGCAGCAAAGTGCTGGTCGACGGCGCGCTGGG
>JBIKKL010000436.1:0-4630 GCA_044360365.1 Burkholderiales bacterium
GGGATGGAAGGAAGTCATCGAACGTGCCTTCGGTCATCGCACGCGGTTTCTCTATGTAGAGTCGAACGGGGTCATCGAAGGGGTCTTGCCGCTGGCAGAGGTCAAGAGCCTTCTGTTCGGACATTCGCTTTCGTCGCTGCCCTTCTGCGTTTACGGTGGTGTCGCGGCAACGACAGAGCGCGCGAGGAATGCCCTCGACGCTGCGGCTGTTTCGCTTGCCGAGAGTCTGGGTGTCGACTACCTAGAGTACCGCACGATCGAGGGCCGCCGCCCCGACTGGCCGACGAAGGATCTCTACTTCACGTTCCGAAAATCGATCGACGCGGACCCGGAGAAGAACCTCAACGCGATTCCTCGCAAGCAGCGGGCAATGGTGCGCAAAGGCATCAAGGCCGGTTTGCACGCGGATATCGACGACGACACGACTCGGTTCTTCGCAGCCTATTCGGAAAGCGTGCATCGTCTCGGCACACCCGTATTCTCTCCGCGCTACTTCGATATTTTGCGCGAGGTGTTCGCGAAGGACAGTGAGATCGTCACGATCACCCGCGACGGTGCAGTGGTGGCGAGCGTGCTGAGCTTCTTCTTTCGAGACGAAGTGCTGCCCTACTACGGCGGGGGAACGCAACTGGCGCGCGATGTCGCCGGCAACGACTTCATGTACTGGGAAGTCATGCGCAGGGCGTGCGAACGCGGTATTCGCGTGTTCGACTATGGACGCAGCAAGCAGGGCACGGGGGCCTTCGATTTCAAGAAGAACTGGGGATTCGAACCGCAGCCGCTGCAGTATCAATACAAGCTGGTGAAGGCGAAGCACGTTCCCGATCACAATCCCTTGAATCCGAAGTATCGGATGTTCATTGCGGCGTGGCAGAAGCTGCCGCTGTCACTGGCGAACTGGATCGGTCCCCATGTCGTCAAGAATCTCGGCTGAGGCCGCAGAACTTGCGGCACCTGAAGTAAGCCAGGGTTCGCCGGTGCCGCAGGTAGGTGTTTTAAAGGCAGATCCTTCGCTGCGTACTGCGTGGTTGATTCGATTCAGTGCCCTTGGCGTCGCACTGCTATGGGTGCTTGTCTGGTACTGGTCGTCCGCCGCTTCCATGGCATTGGTCTGGTGGCGCTCCGAGACCTTCGCGCACGGGCTCGTGGTCTATCCCATCGCGATCTGGCTGGTTTGGCGAAAGCGTGCGGATCTCGTAGCTGTCGATTGCCGTCTCTCCGTACTCGGTTTACTCGGCGTGGCTGCTGCCGGCGTTGCTTGGCTACTCGGGGAAGTCGCCAGCGTCGATGCGGCCCGTCATTTCGGCTTCGTGCTTCTCGTCGCTTGCTGCGTGTGGGCGGTCCTAGGGACGAAGTTGGCCAAGGCGATTGCCTTTCCGCTCCTGTTCACGATGCTGGCGGTGCCTGTGGGCGAGTTCATGCTCCCCGTGCTCATAGAGCATACGGCGGACTTTACCGTAGGCGCGCTTCGCCTGACGGGCATACCTGTGTACCGGGAGGGAAACAATTTTGTCGTTCCGACCGGGCACTGGTCGGTCGTGGAGGCTTGCAGCGGTCTTCGGTACTTGATCGCTTCCGTTACGCTCGGGCTGTTGTATGCCTACTTGTCCTACCGTAGTTGGCGGCGGCGGCTCCTCTTCGTGGTTGCCTCGGTCATCGTGCCGATCGTCGCGAACTGGTTTCGAGCCTACATGATCGTGATGATCGGGCACCTGAGCGAAATGAAGTATGCGGTCGGTGTGGATCACCTTTTGTATGGATGGCTGTTCTTCGGTGTCGTCATGCTGCTGCTGTTCTGGATCGGATCCTTTTGGCGTGAAGACACACATGAGACGTCGGACGCGACACCACCGGCCCAGGCAGGCACCGTCGCCTCGACCGCCCCATCGACGGTTGTTGCAGCAGCTGTGCTGACTTGTGTGGTCGTGGTCGTGGCGCCGTTGTATATGAACCTCCTGAACTCACGTCCGGTACCGAACATCCGCTCGATGACCGTGCCGTCGCCGTCCGAAGGTTGGCAGGTGGCTGTGTCGAGTTCCGGACCGTTCCGACCGCACTACGTTGGCGCGGCATCCGAAGTACAGACCGTGTATCAGCACTCCGGCCGATCAGTGGCGATGTATACGGCTTATTTCGTTGGCGAGCGCCCCGGCCGCGAATTGATCGCGCATAGAAACGGCCTGATCGATCCGACCGCAAGAGGGTGGGAGAAGCTGCGCGAGCGAGTTGTGCGGGCGGCACCAGCAGGATTCGATACGATCGAGACCGATATTCGCGCACCCGCCGTTGGTTTTGTTGTCCGCCACTGGTACTGGGTGGGCGGCGATTGGGTTCAGCGTCCCGAGGAGGTGAAGTTGCGTCAAGCGGTGCGGCGTATACTTGGGTATGGCGATGATGCGGCGGTCGTCGTGGTTTCAACGCAAGCCGACGACAGGTCGGGCAGTGCGCAAACGTTGCTGGACCGCTTCGTCGCCGACATGACACCCTCGATCGACGCGGCTTTGCGCCAGGTTCGGATCTCCGTGCCCGAGATTTCCAGGCCCGCGGCGCCGTAGAGCCATCGTTCCGATGACAACGGGGGAAGATCAGTTCATCATACGCGGTGATTCGAGACCGATCGATAAGAACACGCCGCTCGTTGCACACGTCATACATTCGCTCGGCGTCGGGGGACTCGAAAACGGGTTGGTCAATCTCATAAACCATACGCCACCGCGGCGGTATCGTCATGCGATCGTGTGCATGACTGATTTCACCGATTTTCGAAACCGGTTATGGCGTGACGACGTTGAAGTCATCGCCATGAAGCGGGGTTCGGTGCCGCTATGGCGCACGTACTGGGACTTGGTGAAGTTATTCCGCCGTTTGCAGCCGAGCGTCGTGCATACGCGAAACCTTTCCGGGCTGGACGCGTTGTTGCCGGCGCTGCTCGCCGGCGTGCGCGTGCGGGTGCAGGGAGAGCACGGACGTGACCTCGACGATCTGCAGGGCACCAACGCCAAATATCAGCGAATGCGGCGGTTTTTTCGCCCGCTGATTACCCATTACACGACGGTGTCGAAGGATCTGGCGAGCTATCTCGAAGAGCGCATCGGGGTGCCGCGTTCGAGGATCAGCCAGATCTACAATGGCGTTGACACAGCCTGCTTCAGACCGCGGTCGGCGCAGGATAGGGAGCCTCGCGTCGGCGAGCCCGATGCCGACTCGGCGCCTTTCGTCATTGGTACCGTCGGCCGGTTGCAGCCGGTCAAGGATCAGTCCACCCTCGTGCGAGCGTTCGCTGAAGCCTGTAGGCTCGATACCTGCATGTCGAATGCGCGGTTGGTGCTCGTAGGAGATGGGCCGGTTCGATCCGGCTTGGAGTCCGAAATTAACGCGACCGGTATCGGCGCTCGAATCGTCATGTTAGGCGAGCGCCCGGATGTGTACGAGATTATGCGGACCTTCGATATCTTCGTGCTCCCCTCGCGCGACGAGGGCATCTCCAACACGATCCTCGAAGCGATGGCATCCGGTCTGCCGGTGATTGCGACCCGGGTCGGTGGCAATCCGGAACTTGTCGTCGAGGGCGAGGTAGGCCAATTGGTGCCTGCGCAGGGATACCGAGAAATGGCCGAATGGATGGTTCGCTACGCACGGGATGCCGCATTTCGCCGCAGGCAGAGCGTGGCTGCGAGATCTTACGTTGAGACGAAATTCAGCATGTCCGCGATGGTTGAATCTTACTTGAGCGTCTACGACCGGCTTCGAGCGAGGCGCGAGGACGCGCGAACGCTCGGTCGCGTGAAGAATTCGACTTAATTGCCGTAGTTACGACGGGGTCGCAGGCGTTCCGTTTTGCGTTGCCGCACGAACCCATAGCCGCAACGTCGGAACTCGTGGCAGGGATCTTGCTGGTACCCGTGCGGTTTAGAAATCGAATTTCCCGGGGACAATAACTCGATATGTGCGGGATCGTTGGAATTTTCGACCACCGGGGCCGGAGCGATGTGCCACGTGCCCTCCTGGATCGAATGAATGAGCGCCAGTTTCACCGGGGGCCGGACGAAGGCGGTTTGCACGTCGAGCCGGGTGTCGGACTGGGCCATCGCCGGTTGTCGATCATCGACGTGTCGACTGGACAGCAGCCCTTGTTCAACGAGGACGGCAGCGTGTCGGTTGTCTTCAACGGCGAGATCTACAACTTCGCTGAGCTGGTGCCTGAACTGGAAGCGCTCGGCCATACGTTTCGAACCCGAAGCGATACCGAAGTCATTGTTCACGGCTGGGAAGCGTGGGGCGAGGAGTGCGTAAAGCGATTCCGCGGCATGTTTGCTTTCGCGGTCTGGGATCGGAATCGGGAAACGCTCTTCCTGGCACGGGACCGGATGGGTGTGAAGCCGCTCCACTATGCGTGGTTGCCCGATGGAAAGCTCATCTTCGCATCCGAGATCAAGGGATTGCTCGCGCATCCCGGACTGGACAGGGCTTTGGATCCCTTGGCGGTCGAGGAGTACTTCGCTTACGGGTACTCCGCAGAGCCCCGCAGCGTGTTCAAGTCGGTTCGCAAGCTTCCGCCAGCATGCTCGCTGACCGTCAGGCGCGGCACTGCGCAGCCCGATCCTCGAGTTTACTGGGACCTGGCGTTCGA
>JBIKKL010000727.1:0-2790 GCA_044360365.1 Burkholderiales bacterium
CGCGATGATAGAGCTGGTAGATGTTGTTCTCCACGCCCCATCCGGTGCGCGCCTCGCGGCACAGGTCGGGACGAAGCTCGGCGGTGATGATTTCGTCGGGCCTGCCGCCGCCCTCCACCAGCACCGTGCCGTCGAAACTGCAGAACATGCCCTCGCCCATCGAATCGAAGGTGCCGTCGGTACCGCACATGCAAACGCTTGCGGTATACGCGAGATTGCTGAAGGCGTTGGCCTGGTTGGATATCTTCCATGTATGACGTATGGGTGCGGTATAGCCCGCGGTTCGAAGGATGATCTCCGCCCCCTTGTAGGCGGCTTCGCGCGCCATCTCCGGGAACATGCCGTCGTGGCAGATGATGAGCCCGATGCGGCTGCCGTTCGGACCGTCGCACACCGGGACGCCGAGATTGCCGGGCTCCCAGGGTTCGACGGGGACCCAGGGATGCAGCTTGCGATAGTAGAGGCGAATCGCGCCTGTATCGTCGATGATCAAGCCGCTGTTGTACGGATTGCCGCGCGGATTGAACTCCATGATCGAGAAGCAGCCCCAGATGCGGTTCTCGACGCAGGCCTGCTTGATCGCAGCGACTTCGGGGCCGTCGAGCGAGCACATGATCTCGGGGTTCGTGTCCATGCTGAGCCCGTGCAGCGAATACTCGGGGAACACGACGAGATCCATCGTCGGCAGATTGCGCCGGGCCTTGGCGACGAGTTCGCAAACCCGCGCGGTCTGCGCAGCGAGATCCGCCTTGGTCTTCACGTTCGGCAGCTGCAGCTGCACGAGCCCCAAGACCACGCCCCGGGCCGATTTGTTGAGCCCACCCAATCCGGTCATCGGTCTATCCCTCCGTCAAAGAAAAGAATTCCGCACAAAGCTGCACATCCGTATCGAGAATGCCCGCCCGGAGAGACGCCGACATCGCAGCCAATGCGATGCGCGTCATCACGCGCGAGCCTACCGCGGTGATCGAAACGTGCTGCGCATCGCCGCCACAGGGCACTACCCCGCCCGAATGGCGAAGCTGTTCTGATACGCCTCGATGTTGCCCGGATCGAACTCCTTGCCCATGATCCTGTGCTTCATCACAGGGCTGCCGGGGACCGCGATCCCCAGTTCCTTCAATCTCTTTTCCGCATCGGCAGAGCGGAAGACATCGCGCGCGACGGCGGCCACATCGACATCCTTGGGCACCATGTTCCAGCGCTTGAGCTGCGTGAGCAGCCACATGCCCGTCGACGCATAGGGGAAGGACTGAAAGCCGATGCGGTCACGCCGCTCGACGACATTGCCCAGCCCGTCGGCATAGCGTCCGAGCATGACCTGCTGCAGCACCGACAGCGGTTGGTTCAGATACTCCTTGGGCGCCAGCGCTTCGGCGACGGCATTGCGGTTCTCGTAGGGATCGGCATACGCGCCCGCCCTCGCCACGGCCCGGAACAGCGCACCGTAGGTGTTCGGATTCTCGGTGATGAACTTCTCCGTCACGGAGAGCACGCAGCACGGATGTCCCGGGAAGATGTCCGCAGACAGCACCTGCAGATAGGCCACGCCTTCGAATACCGCGCGCTGGTTCCACGGTTCCGCGAAGAACATGCCGTCGAGATTGCCTGCGGCCATGTTTGCCACGGAATCGGGCGGCGGAAAGACGCGCAGTTCGACATCCTTCTCGGGGTCGAGCCCATGCTCGGCGAGGTAGTAGCGAAGCAGCATCGCATGCACCGAGTGCTGGTGCGGAATGCCGAAGCGAAAGCCCTTCCAGGTCTTGGGATCGCGCTTGTCCTTGTGCTTGACGTGCATCGCAAGTGCATCGCCGTTGATGTTCTGCACGATGGACGTATACGTCTTGACCCGGTTCGAGCCGACGCCCATCGACATCGTGAGAGGCATCGCAAGCACGAGATGCGATGCGTCGTAGTTGCCGCTGATGAGATGGTCGCGCACGAGCGGCCACCCGGGCGTACGGACGAGGTTGACATTGAGTCCCTCCTTGCCGTACTCGCCGCGCGCCTGTGCAAGCAGCATGGGCACCGTGCACGTGATGGGGACGAATCCCAGCGTGAGCTTGCTCTTCTCGGGTTTCGGCCCTTCTTTTGCGATCGACTGAGCGGCAGCAAGCGGGAAGTGCTGTCCGATGGCGGAGAGCAAGGTTCCCGCACCGACAGCCTTCAGCAGATTCCTGCGCATCGCGGCCTTGGGAAAGAGCGTCTTGAGCACGGTGGTCTCGACGGCGCGATCGATATGCTGCTCCTCAGCCGCGGTGCTCTTCACGGGCGTCGGGGCGCCCCACGCGGCATCGTGGACGTGCGCCGTGCCGGAATCGCCGCAGTGGCATTCCGAGTGATGCTTTTCGAACTCGAGCGGGGGCGGATTGAACTGATCGGACACGAGTCGTGGCTCCATGGCTGACGGGTTGGACATGGCAGGCGCGGGTCCAATGACGTTCACGCCAGTGACGAAGTGGATGCGAATACACGCGGCATCGCCTCGTTGCCGGAGCGCCCGATTGGGGCCGCCGAACCGCACGCCGACCAGAGCACTTCAGCAAGGAGCATGCCGATGAATCCGCTGCGCGTTGAAGGCTCTCGCTCCATGGAGATCGCTCGCCGCAACCGACGCATCGACCAGCCATGCCCGCTTTTCGCCACCCGCGTGCACAGCAATCGAGCAATTTCGAATTTCAATCGCCCGATCGCCAACCCTGGGTTGCAACGCTGGGTCCAACCCAGGGTTGTGACCCAGGGTCAGAGATCAGGGTCAAAGATGGACGCGGTAGCGGAGGGTCTCGTCGT
>JBIKKL010000110.1:0-10595 GCA_044360365.1 Burkholderiales bacterium
ATCATGGCGACGAGCCAGCTCGGCAATCTCTTGTCGACGATCCCGATGGCACTGATTGCGTCCTGGTTCGGTTGGCGCGGCGCCTATGCGGCCGTGGTCGTTTTCACTTTCCTGCTCGCAGCAATCGTCTATGCCTGCATCCGCGATGCGCCGCCCGGCCACGACTTCCATGCGCGACCGCGCGAGACCCTGCGTCAGAGTGCGGCGGGTGTCGTCGAAGTGCTGCGCATCCCCGGCATCTGGCGATTGCTGGTCATGGCCTGGTCCGCATGGGGCACGACGAGTTGCATCGTTGGCCTGTGGGCCGGCCCGTATCTGAGCGACGTCCACGGACTCGACACGCTAGGCCGCGGCAAGGTCCTGTTCTGGATCGCCTGCGGCGTGATCGCTGGTGGACTCACGTTTACCTATATCGATCGTCGGTCCGGGCGAACCAAGCAGTTGATCGTGGCGGGCACCGTGGTCAACATCGTTGTGTTCGGCATTCTCACGGTCCTGGCCAGTCCGGGGATCGTTACCGTGACCGCCCTGCTCGCGCTGATGGGCTTCGTCGGCGGCTATAGCGTACTGATCGCCACCCATGGACGCAGTTTTTATCCCGAGCGTCTCATCGGTCGCGGCATCACGACGGTCAACTGTGCGGTCCTGTTCGGCGCCGCGTCGCTGCAAGTGGCTACGGGGGTCATCGTCAGTTCCCTTTCGCAGACAGGCGCACCAATCCCCGAGAGCGCATTTCGCGCAATGTTCGCCGCGCTGGCGATCACACTGGTCGCCGCACTTGCCTGCTACCGGCGCTGTCCCGAGCCCAGGCTGGTCGACGCCCGCCGCGCTTGACGGCGTGCAGCTTCGGAAGCAGTGTCCGATCGGTAGTGCGGTCGACCGATTCGAAGCCCCCCGAACCGCGCGTCGGTAAAGTCCACGCATCGATTTTTCGGTTGCGTTCCAATGCCCAGTCGGGCGCGAAACGTGCTGCCCACTTCCATTCTGATGTGGGAGCCGCCCTGCAGCCGCACCTGTGAGCAAATATCCCGACACTAACGACGAAGTCGCGTCGAGCGCATTCGACCAGCGCTTTCGCCTGCTGGTCGAATCGATTCGCGACTACGCGATCTTCATGCTCGACCCCAACGGCTACATCCTCTCCTGGAACGCCGGCGCAGAGCGCATCAAGGGCTACACGGCCGACGAGATCATCGGTCGGCACTTCTCGACGTTCTATCCCGCGCAAGCCGTACAAAGCGGACATCCCGAATTCGAGCTGCGTGTCGCCGCGCAGACCGGACGTTTCGAGGAAGAAGGTTGGCGGGTACGTCGCGACGGCAGCCTGTTCTGGGCCAACGTCGTGATCTCCGCGTTGTACGACGACGCAGGCACCCTGCGCGGCTTCGGCAAGGTCACACGCGACCTCACCCAGCGCCGCGCGCAGGAAGAATCGCTGCGCCAAAGCGAAGAGCGCTTTCGGCTGCTCGTCGAGAGCGTCAGCGACTACGCGATCTTCATGCTGGACGCCAACGGCCACATCGCCACCTGGAACCTGGGCGCACAGCACATCATCGGTTACGAACCCGCTCAGATCGTCGGTCGACACTTTTCCGCGTTCTACCCGCCCGATGCCGTTGAGAGCGGCTGGCCCGAACACGAACTGCAAGTCGCCACGATCCAGGGGCGCTTCGAAGAAGAAGGCTGGCGATTGCGCAGCGACGGCACGCAGTTCTGGGCGAGTGTCGTCATTACCGCCCTGCGCGACGAAGGGGGCCGGCTGCGCGGCTTTGCCAAGCTCACGCGGGATCTCACCGAACGACGGCGCGCCGAAGTGATGGCAGCCGATGGCGCGCGACGCGATGAACTGCTCGACGCCGAACGACGCGCGCGTATCGAGGCCCAGCGGGCAGTCCGCATGAAGGACGAGTTCCTCGCGACGCTCTCCCACGAACTGCGGACGCCGCTCAACGCAATTCTCGGATGGACGCAGATCCTGCGGCGTCCTCGCTCGGGAACCCAGCCGGACCTCCACCACGGTCTGGAGGTGATCGAGCGCAACGCCCGCGCGCAAATCCAGCTCGTCGACGCTCTGCTCGACTTGAGCCGCATCATGTCGGGACGCTTTCGACTGGACCTGCGACGGCTGGAGTCCGCCGATGTGCTTCGAGAGGTACTGGAATCAACCCGGCCTGCCGCCGAGGCGAAGGGCGTCCGACTCGATGCCGCGATTCCCCTGGAAGCCGGCACGATCGTCGCCGACGCAGGCCGCCTGCAGCAGGTCGTCTGGAACCTGCTCAGCAACGCCATCAAGTTCACCCCTCGCGGTGGCTCGGTACACGTGGCGCTGAGCCCGGTGGGGACGCAAGTCGAGATGACCGTCACGGATTCCGGGGTCGGCATCCCCCCGCAGTTCCTGCCGCACGTGTTCGATCGCTTTTCGCAACAAGACAGCACGGCGAGCCGAAGCTACAGCGGACTCGGGCTGGGGCTCGCCATCGCCAAACAGCTCGTCGAGCTTCATGGCGGCGCCATCTTCGCGCACAGCGAGGGCGAAGGTCGGGGTGCCACATTCGTCGTCACATTGCCGCTGGCCTCCGCCAATCGAAGCGTCGGTCAAACGCTGCCCGACGATAACGCGCCGACGGACGATCGCACGGCGCTGCCGGGCCTGGATCGATTGAGCATATTGATCGTCGAGGACGAACCGGATGCGAGAGAACTCGTCGGGCGCATCCTCGAAGCGCATGGTGCTCGCGTGACACTCGCGGCCTCTGCAGAAGAGGCGCTGCGCATCCTGGACGTGAGTTCCCCCGACGTGCTCGTAAGCGATATCGGCATGCCGGGGATGGACGGCTACCAGCTCATGCGCCGCATCCGGTCGGCCGAGCCCAAAGGCAAACGCCTGCCCGCATTGGCGCTGACGGCTTTCGCTCGTGCGGAGGACCGCAAGCGCGTCATGCTGGCGGGGTTCCAGTCGCATCTGGCCAAGCCGTTCGAAGTCAACGAGCTCGTTCTGCTCGTATCGAGCCTCGCGGACCGCCCGGTCGGAACGGGCTGATGTCCTAGCAGCCTGGCGGAGAGTCGTGCCATGAAAGCGCCGGAAATCGACGCCACACTTTGCCGGAAATCCTCGCCAGGCGTCCGACTTGCGGGGCGGTTTCCTTCTCGTCTCGCGCCGATTTCGACACTTTTCCCACGCAGGGGAGCGATCGTAGCGACTTAGGCTACGAATCTCCGACACAGCAAGACACCAGCCAGGATTCACAAACGCTGCGGGTGCGCCCGGGCGCATTGCCAGGCGCCGCCAAAGGGGTAGGATCGAGTCCTCTAAACCGGGAGGAGCGTTGTTCATGAAGCCTGCATTCGAGCGGTCTGGTGCATTGCTGTGCGTCGCAATCGCTGTCTGGACAGCGCCCGTGGCGACGCATGCGCAGACGTTTCCCGCGAAGGTCGTGCGTGTTCTCGTTGGCAATGGCCCGGGCACATCGCCCGACGTGCAAATGCGCATCGTCGCCGAGAAGTTGTCGCAGGAGTGGAAACACCAGGTCGTGGTCGAGAACGTGCCGGGCGCGAGCAGCAACATTGCCGCCGAACGAGTGGCCGCAGCCGTACCGGATGGCTACACGCTCTTCTACGCCTCGATCGGACCGCTCACGATCAACATGCACCTGTTCGCGAAACTCAACTACGACATCTCCCGCGATTTCGCGTTCGTCACCCAGTTCTCCAAGCTCGCAAACGTCCTCGTCGTGCATCCCTCGTTGCCGGTGAAGTCGGTCGGCGAACTCGTCGCGTTGGCAAAAAAACGTCCGGGCGACCTGCGATACGGCTCCGGCGGCAATGGCACTTCCCAGCATCTGTGCGCGGAGATGTTGCGTGCCATGACAGGCATCCAGTATCTGCACGTCCCTTACAAGTCGAGCCCGCAAATGACGATCGATCTGATCGCAGGCCAGCTCGATCTCGCTTTTCATCAACCGGTGGTCGTGATGCCGCATGTGCTTTCGAAGCGTCTGCGCCCGTTGGCCGTCACCGCCGACAATCGCCAGGCGTGGGCGCCCGATCTGCCCACGGTGGCCGAATCGGGCATCCCGGGCTACGAGATCACGGTCGGCTCAGGCCTCCTCGCGCCGCGCAAGACTGCGCCGGAGATCGTCGAGAAACTCAATGCCGATCTGCAGCGCGTGCTGAACTCCGCTGCCATCAAGGATGCATACGGCAAGAACTACATGGAAGTCACGGCGCGGCCGCCCAAGGAATTCGCCGCCTGGCAGCAGCGCGAAAGCGAGAAGATGGGCAAGCTCGTGCGTGCGAGCGGTGCCAAACTGGATTGACCGCTTCGCGACTCGGCGCATGACGGCGAACCACGGGTTGAGGGAGGCGCAGCAGCATCAACATTGATCCTCGTTGGGTAACGGCGTCGCTCCGAATTGGTAGACGGTGCGATGCGATCCCGATTTGCCGTGCGGCGGTCGCGGGCTGAGCGGGCATTGCGGCTCACGCTTGCCTTCGGTATTCAGGGTGACATCGTCGCGAACGCACGCCCATAGCCCGCCGAAGACCGGACGGAACTGCCAGTAGAAGTATCCGCGGTGCGCGGCAAGCTTGATGAGTTCGTCCGCATCGGGTGCCTCGGAGACCACGAGTTCGCTGACCTGATAGGGCACGGCGCACTGACCGAAGGCGTTGAGACAGTCGATGGCTTCGCGTCCGGGTGCACCGGGACGCATGCAGGCCGGACGTTCGGCTCGAACGACGTCCCAGGCGCCGAGTTCCCAACCTGCCTCCATCGTCGCGAAATCGAGTTCCGCGAGGTCGCTCCAGCGATCGTTGATCTGTAGCGAAGTGCTGGGCACGGACGTGAGCGTAAGCGTGCTGCCGTCGTCTCGTTCGGCGTCGCGCTCCTTGACGAAGCCATGCCAATGCAGCGTGAGTATGACCGGGGTGTCGGGGCAGCTCACCGCCGCAACGATGACACCGACCAGCGGCAGGCGGTTGCACGTCAGTTGTTCGTTGATGCAGTCGAGTAGTTCCATCGATGTTCGCACTCCACCGAAAAACAAGGTTGCTCGCATTGCTGCGTCGAGCAATTACAATGCCGATCCATGCTCTGGGAGCCTGTCGGACAGGCTCCTCGCACGCAGACATTGTGCGTCGAGTCTCGAATGAAGTGTTGGCAGCCGCCCCGCATGATTGACAACAAGCGTCTCCTCGATCGCAGCCTGCGCGCCGTGTGGCATCCATGCACGCAGATGAAGACGCACGAGCACCTTCCCCTCGTGCCGCTCGCGCGTGGAGAGGGGGCATGGCTATACGACTACGACGGCCGGCGTTATCTCGATGCCGTCAGCTCGTGGTGGGTCAATGTCTTCGGCCATGCGAACCCCCGCATCAATGCGGCCCTGATCGATCAACTCGGCACGCTCGAGCACGCCATCCTCGCAGGCTGCACGCATGCGCCGGTGGTGGAACTTTCGGAGCGCCTGGCCCGACTGGCGCCCGGCGATCTGGGCCACTGCTTCTACGGTTCGGACGGCGCATCGGCGACCGAGATCGCGCTGAAGATGAGCTTCCATTACTGGAGAAACCGGGGGCGCACCGGCAAGGATCGGTTCGTGAGCCTCGCCCAGAGCTACCACGGCGAGACGCTCGGCGCGTTGTCGGTCACCGATGTCGCCCTGTTCAAGGACACCTACGCACCCTTGCTGCGCGCATCGACCCAGGTGCCGAGTCCCGATGCGCGGCTCGCGGCGGGCACCGCGAACGCCGAAGCGCACGCGCTCACCTGCGCAGCGGCGCTCGAACAGCATCTGGAAGCGAACCATGCGCAGACGGCCTCGCTCATCCTCGAACCACTGGTTCAAGGTGCGTGCGGAATGGGCATGTACCACCCCGCTTACCTCAAGCGCGCGCGCGAGCTTTGTTCTCGATACGAGGTGCTGTTGATCGTCGATGAAATCATGACCGGGTTCGGTCGCACCGGGACCTTGTTCGCATGCGAGCAGGCCGGCATCGCGCCGGATCTCATGTGCCTTTCGAAGGCGATTACCGGCGGCTATCTGCCGCTTTCGGTCGTCATGGCGACCGACGAGGTGTACAACGCCTTCTACCACGACGATATCGCGCGCGGCTTTTTGCATTCGCATTCGTACACCGGCAACGCACTCGCCTGCCGCGCCGCCCTTGCCACGCTCGACATCTTCGAGCAGGATGAAATCATCGCGTCCAACGCACGCAAGGCCATCCGATTCAACGAACTTGCCGTTTCACTGCAACAGCACCCGAGGGTGGGACAGTTCCGACACCTCGGCATGATCTGGGCGTTCGAAGTGCGCAGCGACAATCCGCGCTTCGGGCGCGAGTTCTCGCTCGCCGCACTCGATCGCGAGCTGTTGCTGCGGCCGATCGGCAACACCGTGTACTTCATGCCGCCCTACATCATCGACGAGGGCCAATGGCGTCATCTCGTGGAAGGAACGATCGCATGCATCGATCGATGCGCCTGATCGCCGGGCTCGTCTGTCTGGCAACTTCGATTTCGGCTCACGCGCAGGCAACGACGCGCCTGCCAGCGGCCCTGGAGCAAGGCCTGAAAGCCGTCGGCCTGCCGGTCGACAGCACGTCGATCGTCATTCAGGAGGTGACCTCGGAGCGCCCGATCATCTCGCACAACGCGCAGCAGCCGATGAATCCCGCGTCGGTCATGAAGCTCGTGACGACCTACGCAGGACTCGAAATGCTGGGGCCGGCCTACACCTGGAGTACCGATGCCTTCGCCCTGGGTCCGGTTCGCAACGGCACGCTCGAAGGGGATCTTCTGATTCGCGGCCAGGGCGATCCCAAGCTCACCCTCGAAGGCTTCTGGCTTTTCCTGCGCGGGCTGCAGGCGCGCGGCATCCGCGATATCCGCGGCGATCTCGTGCTCGACCGCAGCTTCTACGGCTTCCATCCCGGCGACCCGGGCAGTTTCGACAACGATCCCACGCAGGTGTACAACACCCTCCCGGACGCCCTGCTCGTCAACTTCAAGGCAGTGCGCGTGAGCTTCCTGCCGGATGCGGTCGGTCAACGCGTGCAGATATCGGTCGAGCCCCCGCTCGGCGAAGTCGAAATCGTCAACCACATCCAGCTCGATCAGGCACCCTGTCCCGACTGGCGTGCACGCGTGCGCCCCGAGATTCGCGCGGAACAGACCAACGCACAGCTGATATTCACCGGGCGCATGTCCGCGGCGTGTGGAGAACAGTCGCGCCACTACAGCATCCTGTCGCCGCAAACCTACACGGGCGGTCTCTTCCGTCGCCTGTGGACCGAACTCGGCGGCCGCTTCAGCGGACAGGTGCGTGATGGCATCGCGCCCGCGGGCGAACGACCCTTCTCGACGCAGATCTCGCCCACGGTCGCGGAGGTCGTGCGCGACGTCAACAAGTTCAGCAACAACACGATGGCGCGCCAGCTCTATCTCACGCTCGGGGTCTCGACGTTCGGGGCACCCGCCACCCCGGAGAAATCCGATCGCGCCCTGCGGCAGTGGCTCGCACAGAAGCAACTCGATCTGCCGGATCTCGTCGTCGAGAACGGTTCGGGACTCTCGCGCATCGAGCGCATCAGCGCGAACAGCCTCACGGCCATGCTGCGCGCGGCGTGGCGCAGCCCCGTCATGCCGGAGTTTCTCGCCTCCATGCCGGTCGTCGGCGTCGACGGCACGCAGCGCCGGCGGGCCCGCACCCTTTCCTACGCCGGTCGTGCGCACATCAAGGGCGGAACGATCAACGGCGTACGCGCGATGGCAGGCTACATCGTTGATACGAACGCACGGCGCTGGATCGTCGTGTGCATGATCAATCATCCGAAGGTGCACAACGGCAACGCGCACCCATTCTTCGATCGCGTGCTGCAGTGGGCGTACAACCGGGCGATCAATACGCCGCTGGAGCCCGAGGCGCAGGAAAGCCTGCTGGAATGACGGGGTAGGCTGGCGCCGGGCTGCGCATCAAAGCTTCAGTTCGGCCATCAGCGAATCCACGCGACGCTTCACCGCTTCGTCCATCGAGATCGGCACACCCCACTTGCGATCCGTTTCGCCGGGCCACTTGTTCGTGGCATCGATCCCCATCTTCGAGCCGAGGCCCGCCACCGGGCTCGCGAAATCCAGATAATCGATCGGCGTCGCGTCGGCGAAGAAGGTATCCCGACGCGGATCGACCCGGGTCGTCATTGCCCAGATCACATCCTTCCAGTCCCGGACATTCACGTCGTCATCGGTCACGATGATGAACTTCGTGTACATGAACTGACGCAGGAAGCTCCAGATCCCGAACATGATGCGCTTGGCATGGCCAGGATACTGCTTGCGGATGCTGACCACGGACATTCGGTAGGAACAACCTTCGGGCGGCAGATGGAAATCGACGATTTCCGGAAACTGCTTGCGCAGCAGCGGTACGAACACTTCGTTCAGCGCCATGCCGAGCACGGCCGGCTCGTCGGGCGGCTTGCCGGTATACGTCGAGTGATAGATGGCCCCCGTGCGCATGCCGATGCGTTCGATCGTCATGACCGGAAAGCGATCCTGCTCGTTGTAGTAGCCGGTGTGATCGCCGAACGGACCTTCCAACGCCGTGTCGTTCGGATGGATGTGGCCTTCGAAGACGATCTCGGCCCGCGCAGGCACCTGCAGATCGGCATGCCGACATGCCGTCAATTCCGTGCGACGACCGCGCAGCAGCCCGGCGAACTGATACTCCGACAGGGCATCCGGCACCGGCGTCACCGCACCGAGGATGGTCGCCGGATCGGCCCCTAGCGCGACCGCGATCGGAAAGGGCTGCCCGGGATGTGCAAGGCTGTGATCGCGAAAGTCCAGTGCGCCACCGCGATGCGCGAGCCAGCGCACGATGACGCGATTGGGCCCGATGACCTGCATGCGGTAGATGCCGAGGTTCTGGCGCTTGCGCTGCGGCCCGCGCGTGACCACCAGCCCCCACGTGATGAGCGGCCCCGCGTCGCCGGGCCAGCACGTCTGTACGGGCAGCCGCGACAGATCGACATCAGTGTGCTCGAGGACATGCTCGTAGCAAGGCGCGCTGCCGACGATCTTCGGCGCCATCGACACGATCTGCTTGAGGAGCGGCAGTTTCTCCCAGGCGTCCCTGAGCCCCTTGGGCGGATCGGGCTCCTTGAGATAAGCGAGCAATTCCCCCAGTTCGCGCAAGGCAGAGATGTCCTCCCGACCCATGCCGAGCGCGACGCGACGAGGCGTACCGAAGAGGTTGCCGAGCACCGGCATCGCGTGGCCCTTCACTCGCTCGAAGAGCAGCGCCGGACCTTCCTTCTTCAACACACGATCGCAAAGCTCCGTCATCTCGAGGTAGGCATCGACTTCGGTGCGCACCCGCTTCAACTCGCCGCCGGCTTCGAGCTGGTCGATGAACTCCCGCAAATCGCGATATGCCTTCATGCTTTGATCCGGTTGCCTACAGCCTGACCCACGGCATCGGAATCCGCAGCCAGAAATCGAGCACGATGCCGGCGAAGATCGCCGCACCGATCCAGTTGTTGTGCAGGAAGGCCTTGAAGCAGCCCTCGCGCGTGCGATCCCTGATCATGAAGTACTGCATGAATGCAAGCAGCGCCGCGATGCCGACGCCGCCGAAGTAAGCGATGCCGAGATTGACTCGATAGCCGATCAGCGCCATCGCGCCGAGAAAGATCGCGTGACAGGCCATGGTCCAGGCGACGTCCTTGGTGCCGAAGAGGATCGCCGAGGTCTTCATGCCGATGCGCTTGTCGTCGTCGCGATCGACCATGGCGTACTGGGTATCGTAGGCGATGGTCCAGAACACGTGCGCGACATAGAACCACCAGGCAGCGGGCGGAATGGCGTTCTGGTGCGCTGCGAATGCCATCGGAATGCCGAAACCGAACGCGGCGCCCAGCCATGCCTGGGGCAGCCAGAAGAATCGCTTGAGGAACGGATAGATCACCGCAAGTCCCAGCGCGACGAACGACAACTGGATCGTGAGGCGATTGAGCTGCGTGACGAGAAGAAACGCGAGCCCCGCCAGCACGGCAGCCAGTACGACGGCCTCCGTCACGGAAATCGTACGCGCCGCCAAGGGTCGATCGCGCGTACGCTCGACGTGCGGATCGTAGTTGCGATCGGCAATGTCGTTGACCACGCATCCCGCCGAGCGCATTAGCACAACACCAAGCACAAAGATGACCACGACGACACTATTGGGCGAGCCGAACGACGATAGCCAAAGCCCCCACAAGGTCGGCCACAAGAGGAGCAGGATGCCGATCGGCTTGTCCAGACGGACGAGCCGCTCATAGATATCGAGTCGCTCCCTGAGTGTCGTCATCGCAGTCGATTCGATTGCCAACAATCCGCAAGCCCGGGCAGAAACGCTTCGCTTACCAGCAGCGGCGCCGCACGCATGCAAAACACGGATCGGCGAGCCCACAGCGGCGGCAGATCGTCGCGCGTTGCAGCCGTCGCCGCGCAGTATAGCGGATGGCCGGCGTGGAGCCGTCGAAAGCGCAGCGGTCTGCGCTCGACGCGCGGATCGGCGAACAGTGCGGCACCCAAGGGGCGCGATCCCAGGCGA
>JBIKKL010000368.1:0-5258 GCA_044360365.1 Burkholderiales bacterium
GATCGTCCGCCCGCAATACGCTGTGCGCGAACACCAACGGCACGTCGCCATCCATGAGCAATACGTCGCGACCGACCAGGGACGTACGCCGAGCGCCAAGAATCGGTGCCTCGTCCGGTCCGCCCCGTACCCGCCCTTGCGCGATGACCCGAACATGGAAGTTCCGGCACAGGAGCTTGAGGCGGGCCGTCAGCGACCCGCGATCGAGCAGCCAGTCGCGCATGGCGCCTTGCGCGCCGAGCGGTGAGCGCAGCCAGCGTTCGTCGATTCCCGGCGTCGAGCCGTGCCGATCTGTACTCGATTGCCGCATCAGGCCTTCAGAAATTCGTGCCGCGACCCCAGCCAGCGCTCGAGATGCGCCTGGGCAAGCCGCGGCTCCAGTTTGAGCATGCGCTCGGCCAGGGCCCGTGCCTGCTCGAGCAGGGCAATGTCGGTTGCAAGATCGGCGAAGCGCAGCATCGGCACACCGCTTTGACGAGCGCCGAGCAATTCACCCGGCCCCCGCAGTTCGAGATCCTTGCGCGCGATCTCGAAGCCGTCCGTGTTCTCGTAGATGATCTTCAGCCGGGCGCGCGCCGTCTCCGACAATACCGTCTCGTACATCAGAATGCAGGCGCTCGCCTCGCGACCGCGACCGACGCGTCCGCGGAGCTGATGCAGTTGCGCCAATCCCATGCGCTCTGCATTCTCGATGACCATCAGGGTCGCGTTCGGGACGTCGACGCCGACTTCGATCACCGTCGTTGCAACGAGCAGCTGCAGCTCGCCGGCCTTGAATGCGGCCATCACTTCGGCTTTCTCGGTGGACGGGAGCCTGCCGTGCACGAGTCCCACGCGTAGCTCGGGGAAGGTTTCCTGAATCGCGCTGTGCGTTGCGAGCGCAGTCTGGAGCTGCAAGGTTTCGGACTCTTCGATGAGCGGGCAGACCCAATACGCCTGACCGCCGGCGAGACACGCATCGCGCACGCGTGTCACCACTTCGTCGCGCCGGTTGGCCGCGACGAGCTTGGTGGTGATCGGCGTACGCCCGGGCGGCAGCATGTCGATCACGCTTACGTCCAGATCGGCATAGAAACTCATCGCGAGCGTGCGCGGGATCGGCGTTGCGCTCATCATCAGGCGATGGGGTTCGATGCCGTCGCTGCTCTTCTGCGCAAGCGCCAGGCGCTCACGTACACCGAAACGATGCTGCTCGTCCACGATGGACAAACCGAGGCGTTTGAACTCGATGGCGTCCTGGATGAGTGCGTGCGTACCCACGGCAACCATCGCTTCGCCGCCGAGCAAGCGCGCTCTTGCCGCTTCGCGCTCGCGTTTCTTTTGGCTGCCGCAGATCCACACCACGTCGATGCCGAGAGGCCGCAGCCAGGCATCGAACTTCACGAAGTGCTGCTCCGCCAGAATTTCGGTCGGAGCCATGACGGCCACCTGCCAATCGTTTTCGATTGCCTGCAGCGCCGCGGCCGCCGCGACGATCGTTTTGCCGCTGCCGACGTCCCCCTGCAGCAGTCGCTGCATCGGATGCGGCCGATTGAGATCGGCACGGATCTCGGCGAGCACACGATGCTGTGCCGGGGTGAGCTCGAAAGGCAGCGACGCCATCAGTTGCGCGGCAAGATGTCCCCGTGGCGCAAGCTCGGGGGCAGCGCGCTTGCCGCGCCGCTCATGGCTCATGCGCATGGACAACTGCTGCGCCAGCAGTTCGTCGAACTTCATGCGGCCCCAGGCCGGATGCTCGCGTCGCTCCAGCGCCCCGACATCGGAGTTCGGCGTTGGCGCATGCAGAAACCGAACCGCTTCGGCGAACCCCGCCAAACGATACTCGGCCCGAGTCGGTTCGGAGAGCGTGTCGCTCATTTCGGACGATTTCAGCGCTCGCTGCACGAGCGTGCGCAACACATGTTGAGACAGTCCGGCCGTGGCGGGGTACACCGGCGTGAGCGTCGTGGGCAGCGGCTCGGCACCGCGCAATACCCGATAGCGCGGATGCACGATCTCCGGTCCGAACATGCTGGTTCGAACTTCGCCGATCAATCGCAGGCGCGCCCCGGGGATGAGCTGCTTCGCCTGACTCGGATAGAAGTTGAGAAAGCGCAGCGTCAGCTCCGCACCGTCGTCCTGGGTACGAACGACGAGTTGCTTGCGCGGCCGATGAATGACCTCGGCTTCGACAACGGTCGCTTCGGTCTGGACCACGGCGCCTACCCGGATCTCGCGCAGCGGCACGAGCCGCGTCTCGTCCTCGTAGCGCATCGGCAGATGCAGGACGAGATCGAACCCGGTGCGGATACCGAGCTTGTCGAGCTTGGCGGCGATCTCGTCGCTCACGGCGCCGAGGTCCGCCAGGTTTCCCCCGACACGTGTCGGAGGCAAGTTCGGCCGATCGGCCTTGCGGCCGGCCACCTTCTCCGAAGTCGATACCATCGGATCAGCTCCAACCCAGGGTTGCAACCCTGGGTTGGGTGCGAGACTTACGGCGTGCCACCGGCGGATTCGCTCCGGTACATGATAGCATCGACCTCGACGAGCGCACCACGGGGAAGGCTCGCGACGCCAACGGTCGATCGGGCCGGATACGGTTCGCGGAAGTGGCGGCTCATCGCTTCGTTCACGTGTCCGAAATGCCCGAGGTCGGTGAGGTAAACGGTCACGCGCACCATGTCGTCGAGGCTGCCCCCAGCGGCCCCTGCGACCGCCCGCAGGTTCTGGAATACGCGCTCGACCTGCGCTTCGATGCCATCGACCAGTTGCCCGGTAGCCGGATCAAGGCCGATCTGCCCGGACAGGTATACGGTACCGCCAGCCCGGATTGCCTGGGAGTAGGTGCCGATCGCCGCAGGGGCGGCCGCTGTCTGAATCCGCTGGTTGCTCATCGATCGGGAAGAGGAAAGACCGTCGTGCTCGGATCATAGCGGATTTGCGGCGGCGCTTTCGCGCGTCGCCGGTGTGACGTGCACCAGCGGCCGGCGCTTCGGGCGCCGGCCGGGTCGGACGCTACTTCATCGGCAACCGCAGCACATCCTTCGCCACGATGTTGCGTTGAATCTCGTTCGATCCGCCATAGATCGTGCCCGGCCGGGACATGTAGAAGGGCGACAGCACGTCCACGGTCTCGCCATCGAAATCCACGTTGCCCTCGTACATCGACTTCTCCTCGGCCGCTTCGAGCAGCAACTCCGAGATGCGCTGGTAGAGCTCCATGGCGTAGATCTTGAGGATCGACACATCGGGCCCGAGGGTCTGGCCGCGGCGGACCTGATCGACGTAGCGCAGGAAGAGCGAGTTCTGATCGGCGAGATCGAGCTTCAACTGCGCGAACTTGTCGGCGAAGCCGGGATCGTCGAGCAGGCCTCGACTGCGCGCGACCTTTTCCAGCTTCGTGAACGCGTAGCGCGTGCGCCGCGGACTGCCGATGGTCAGCCGTTCGAAACCGAGCAGGGCCTTCGCGATCGTCCAGCCCTTGTTGATCTCTCCGACGAGGGCATCGAGCGGAACCCGCACGTTGTCGAAGAAGACCTGTGCGAATTCCTCATGACCGGCGATGTTGCGGATCGGCCGCAGCGTGATGCCCGGCGTCTGCATGCTCATCACCATGAAGCTGATGCCTTCCTGCTTCTTGGCGGCCTGCCGATCGGTGCGGACCAGCACGTAGATGTGGTTGGCATCCATCGACATCGAGGTCCAGATCTTCGAGCCGTTGATGACCCACTCGTCGCCCTCGCGCACGGCGTTGGTTTGCAGACTCGCGAGATCGGAACCCGAATTCGGTTCGGAATAGCCCTGGCACCAGACGTGTTCGCCGGTGAGGATCGGCTGCAGATACTTCTTCTTTTGCGCCTCGGTGCCGTAGCGCATGAGCGTGGGGCCGACCTGCGTAATGCCCTGATCGGGCATCCGCCCGATGCCGCAGCGCTCGGTTTCTTCGAGCATGATGATCTGCTTCGAGGGCGAAAGGCCCATGCCGCCCGCTTCCGTGGGCCAGGCCGGGGCGATCCAGCCCTTTTTCGACATCGCCTGATACCAGGGCTTGCACTCCTGCCAGCGTAGTCGCCGCGGCAGGAAGCGAAGCTCCACCGGGTAGTTGGCTTCGAAAAACGTGCGCACTTCCTTGCGGAAGGCTTCGTCGCTCATTGCGTTCCAGTCGGTCATGACTTTGCCCTCCTCACTCGGATTCCGCAGGGGCCAGCTGCAGGAAGCGCCGCCGGTGGTACGCGCTGTTGCCCAGGGACGAAGCCAGGATCAACGCGCGCTTCACGTAGAGCCCGACATCGGCGTCTTCCGTAAAGCCGATGCCGCCGTGCATCTGGATCGCCTGGCGCGTGATGAGCGACGCCGCATCGGAGCACCGCGCCTTCGCCCGGCTGACCGCGGCGGCCGTCGCCGTCTCGTTCGGCCGCTCGTCCAGCGCATCGACGGCATCCTTGAGCACGACCGTCGACAGCTGCTCTTGTATGTAAAGATCGACCGAGCGGTGCTGCAGCACCTGGAAGCTGCCGATGGGCCGATTGAACTGCACGCGGGTCTTGATGTAGTCGAGCGTCATCTCCAGGGCCCGATTCATGACGCCGAGCAGTTCGGCGCTCGCCATGGCCGTCGCCTCGTCGATGGCCCGATCCAGTGCCCCGCGGGCGATCTCGCCCCGAGCGATGACGTTCGCCTCGGGCAGCCTGACGTCCCCCAGTTCGATGACGGCAGCGAAGCGGCCATCGACCACCGGTTCGAGCGTCACCTTCAACCCGGAGGCATTCGCCGGCACCCAGACGAGCACGTCGCCGCCGTCGCCCCTTGCGGCGACGATGAAGCCGTCCGCACCCGCGGCGCCGGCGACGAAGCGCTTGCGTCCGTTCAGGGTCACCTGTGCGCCAGCGAGCGCGGCAGATGTCGCACAAGCGTTGCTGCCGAAATCACCTGCCTGCTCCTGCCAGGCGAGGGCAGCGATCAGATCACCGCTCGCAATACCGGCGAGCAGTTCCGAGGCGAGCTTCTCATCCTGCGAATGCACGAGCACGCGGGCAGCGAGCACGGCGCAGGTCAGTACCGGTTCGGGGGTCAGCACGCGAGCGAGCCCGCGGCACACTTCGGCCATCTCGCCCAAACCGAGCGCCATCCCGCCGCATCGCTCGGGAACGAGAAGACCGGTCCATCCCATGCCGGCGATCTCGCGCCACAACCCCCGGTCGAACCCCGGTTCGACGCCGCGCCACTTGCGCACGCGTGGCACCTCGGTCGCCCGGCGCGCGAAATCGTCTACGCTCTCG
>JBIKKL010000061.1:0-13371 GCA_044360365.1 Burkholderiales bacterium
TCGGCGAACTCAAGTTCGGAATGATCGAAGCGGATGCGTCCGATGCTGACGGGAAAGGGGTCTGCGGGTACTTCTGCGGCTGGAGCATTCGGCTTTGCAATCGGCTCGCCGACAGGCGCCGGTGCCGACCCGCCTGGCTTGGTGCGCAGCACCTTCAGCAGATTGACCGACTGATCCTCGGCGATCAGCAGCTTCGTCACGAGCCTGTTGAGCCGCAAGTCCGGAATGTCCAAGCCATTCGGTCCGACGGCAAGCTTCACCTGGGAGGCACGCATCGAACCGAGGGCAAGGAAGGGCTGGACCGGATCCGATTCCTGTATGTCGAGCTTGTCGAGGCCCAGTTCGCCTTCGTAGACGATCTGTGCACCGGCGCTCTTGGGTAGTCCGTAGCGAAGTCGCCCCTGTGCCGAGGCCAAGCCGGACACGACTTTCAAACGTGCGTATTGCGCGAGAAAGGGCTGCACAGGAAGCAGCGATATGCCGTCCAGGTTCAGCTTGAGATCTGCGGCGAGTGGTGTGGGGTTCACCGTGCCGGCGAGCCGGAACTGTCCGCTGTCTTTGATACGTCCGGTAAGGTCTACGTCCGTGCGGCCGTTTCCAGCGGTCGCGACGTTGCGCATCCGTGCCTTGACGTCGTGTACGGCTAAGGCAAGGATCGGTTGCTGACGCGCGTCAGCGTACGCGGCACCGAAGTTGTCGGCCTCGACGAGTTTCGCGGCGATGTTCCATGTGGGCGCGGTTGCGAGCGGCTTGGCAACCACTGCCGGTGAGGAGGGCGCCGTCGACGACGGTGCAAATTGGGCAATGAACCCATCCCAGTTGAGGCGCCCATCGGCCGCGTACGATGCCGATGCATAACCGTCGGCGAGGACGATGCGGTCAAACACGACGCTACGTTTCGACGAGGAAGCGTTGCCCCCCGTCGCTTCGAGTTTCCCGAGCCGGGCGGCGATGGCTTTGCCTTCGCTTTCGTGGACAACCAATGCCGTGAGGGCAGTACGGATGGCTTCGGCGGCAATCTCCGTCTTCTGGCCGAGCGCGGCGCGGAACTGCTTGGCGCCCAACGCAAGCGACTTGAGGTCGACCAACGCATTTGCGCCGTCTGCGTTCAGACCCAGACCTTTGGCCTCGAGCGTGGGTTCGTTGACCGTCAGCGCAGCAATCATCGTCATCGTCTGGTCCATCGCGATATCGGCGTCGCGAGCAACGACCGCCACGGCATCGGCGCGCACCGACTGCTTGCCCGCTGCGCCGCTCGCGCCGGATATGTCGAGCTTCAAGCCTTGGACGCCGATTCGGACTTGCTCGGTGACGTGATCGAGCGTGACCGCGGACACGTTCATGCCGAGGGATTGCATGCCGAATTTCTCGCCGCCTCGACCCGCTGCGAGCGTGTCGCTGGCAAAGGTGACATCCGAGATGGCGCCCGAAACGCCTTCGGGGCCGAATACCATCGCGATGCCGAGGCCGAGCCTGCCGCGATCAAACGAAACGGACGTCGCGCTCGGCGCGCGACGGTCGGCGAACGAAAAGGCCATTTCGGTCGCCTCGAAGCGGCCGAGCTTGAGTTGCCAGGGCGAATTCGTCGAGGCAGGCGGTGCGGGTGCAGCAGCGGGCAACGTATCGGTCTTGGGCGAGTTGGCTTTCGGCGCCGACTCGATCACCGGCTTCGGCAGGAGGGCCATCCAGTTGGGGCTCCCATCGTCCGCGATTGCGAGTGCGATCGTGCCGCCCTCGACACCGATACGCTCGAAGCCCACAGTGCGTTGCGCGAGATCGAACTGCCCGCCCGTGGCTGATAGCTTGCTCGCGCCGACGAGCGGGGCCGCACCCTGCGCCGCTACGAGCGAGAGATCCGCCAACGTGAGTTCTGCACTGGATACGGTGATCGAGGGTTGGCCCTGCGCAAAGGCGGCGCGATAGTCGAGCGAGACGTCGATCTGACCCGCAACGCTCTGAAGGCGTACGCGGTTGCCAAGCAATCGATCCAGCGTGGAGAGCTTCCATTTCTGCAGCGACAGCTTTCCGGCGGACGCAGCGGGATTGAGCGTGATGTCGCCGCTCCACTCGATGCTTTCACCGTCGGAGGTGCGTGCGGTCAGTTTGTATGCAGAGGTCTCCGAGGGCAGGGTACTCAGCTCGGTCAGCTCGAACGTCAGCGGCTGGAGGCTGAGGCGCGCGTCGTTGCCGGCCGGCAAGTCGGCGAGGTCCACTCGCCCGTCGTTGACCCGAATGCTCGCGATTTCGAGACGCGGCATCGGCGCCTCGGGCTCAGGCGACGGTTTCTTGAGCTTGTCGAGGAGGGCGCTGAAATTGTGTTGCCCTCCCGGGCGCAATTCGAAGCGGATATCGGGAGCATCGAGTTCGACGGCGGCGAACGTCCAAATCCGACGGACGAGACTCTCGGTCTGGAAGTTGACGAACAGGCGCTTGAACGAGAGAAGTCTCCCGCCCGACGCCTCCGACAAGGTCAAGCCCTCGATCTCTGCGGCGAGGGTAAAAGGATTGAACCGGATATCGCCGAGTTCGAGCCTATGGCCGAGTTCCCGCTCGACGTGCACAACTGCTTGACGCTTCACGAGCGCCGGAACGGCGAAGAAGCCGATCACGGCGTACAAGCCGACCGCGCCTGCAAGCCAGATGAGGAGTTTGCGCAACCGGACCGAAATCATGTCGACCTGTGAGTTTGACCGTAACGATTATCCGTGAAAACGTGCGCACCCACCAAGGCACGCAGCACCTTGTAACAATTGCAGTTGAAACAGCGCCGCCATGCCCCGACGTTATAATTCTGCGGGAGAAAGGCGGCGCAGGCCCAGAGGTGTCCCGGCTGGCTCTCCAGAGCGCAGCCGCGCAGCGCAGGTCGTGACAAGCGCTCGGCCGACTTTCGAACCACGGGCGCTGCGCTTTCTTCCATCATCGTTCTTCCGCTGTATCTTCCAAGCATGTCCGCAGGCAGCCATTCGGAGCATCTCGAACGCATACGCACAGGGTTGGCCACGTGCATGGCGGACGATCGTCTTGGTCTCACCCAGGCATTGGCGCGGCTCCCCAGGGAGACCGCTCGCATCGGCCCGCGACTGGCGCAGCTGCAGGTACGTCTGGACCAGTCCCAGGCACGACGCGAACAACGACGCGCTCGCTTGCCCAAACCGACCTATCCGGCCGAGTTGCCGGTGGTCGGTCGGCGCGAGGAGATCGCACGGGCCATCGCTGCACATCAGGTCACCATCGTCTGCGGCGAGACCGGTTCCGGCAAGACGACCCAACTGCCGAAGATCTGCCTGGACCTCGGGCGCGGTTGCGACGGACTCATCGGGCACACGCAGCCGCGCCGCATCGCTGCCCGAACGGTTGCGGCGCGGGTTGCGCAGGAACTCGGTGAGCCGCTCGGTCACAGCGTAGGCTACAAGATACGGTTCCAGGACAAGACCCAGCCGCAGTGATCATCGACGAGGCCCATGAGCGCAGCCTCAACATCGACTTTTTGCTCGGCTATCTGAAACAGCTCCTGCCGCGCCGCCCCGACCTCAAGGTGATCGTCACTTCGGCAACCATCGATGCGGACCGGTTCTCCCGTCACTTCGATGGTGCGCCTGTGATCGAGGTCTCCGGGCGGCTCTATCCTGTCGAGGTGCGCTATCGTCCGCCGCGTCGTCGCGAGGACGAGAGCGACGACGAAGACGAGTTGGACCTCACGGCAGCCATCGTCGAGACCTGTGATGAAGCGAGTCGCTGCGGTCCGGGTCATGTGCTCGTGTTTCTGCCCGGCGAGCGCGAAATTCGAGAGGTGGCCGAGGCATTGCGCAAGCATCATCCTGCGGGTACGGAGATCCTGCCCTTGTTCTCCCGGATGTCTGCCGGCGAGCAGGAGCGCGTGTTCGAGAATACCTCGGCACGTCGCATCGTGTTGTCCACCAACGTGGCGGAAACGTCGCTCACGGTCCCCGGCATCCGGTATGTCGTGGACACCGGGCTGGCGCGCCTCAACCGCTACAGCTATCGCAACAAGGTCGAGCAGCTGCTCGTCGAAAAGGTCTCGCAGGCTTCGGCGAATCAGCGATCGGGACGTTGCGGCCGAGTGATGAGCGGCATCTGCTTTCGTCTCTACGACGAGGCGAATTTCGCGGCGCGGCCCGCGTATACGGATCCGGAACTTCTCCGCTCCTCGCTGGCTGGCGTCATTCTGCGCATGAAAGCACTGGACCTGGGCGACGTTGAATCGTTTCCATTCCTCGATCCGCCCCAGCCGCGCATGATCAACGACGGCTATCAGCTTCTCGCGGAACTCGGCGCAGTCGACGATGCGCGGCGGCTTACGCCCATCGGTCGAGAACTGGCGCGATTGCCGATCGATCCGCGCATCGGTCGCATGGTGCTGGAAGCCAGGCGGCAGGACTGCCTGAGCGAAGTGCTGGTCCTGGCTGCGGCCTTGTCGATCCAGGATCCGCGCGAGCGGCCGGTCGATCGGGCGCAGACCGCCGATCAGCGCCATGCGCAATTCCGCGACGAGCGCTCGGATTTCGCGGGCTTGCTCAAGCTTTGTCAGTTCTACGATGCCATGGTGAAACACAAGAAATCGAATCGAAAGCTCGTCGAGTCCCTGCGCGATCAGTTTCTGTCGCCGTTGAGAATGCGGGAGTGGCGCGAAGTCCACGGTCAGCTGCACGCGATGCTTGCCGAGACCGGTGCACATTTCAATGCGGAAGAAGCGAGCTACGAGCGGATTCATCGGGCCCTGCTGAGCGGCCTGCTGGGCAGCATCGGATCCAAGAACGAGGAAGGCGACTACGACGGTGCGCGGGGTATCCGCTTCGCGGTCCACCCGTCGTCGGGACTGCGCAAACGCCCGCCGCGATGGCTCGTTGCTTCGGAGCTCGTCGAGACCTCCCGACTGTTCGCGCGCGTCTGCGCCCAGGTCGAACCGACGTGGATCGAGCAGGCCGCCTACCATCTGGTCAAGCGGGCCTGGCTGGAGCCGCACTGGGACAAGGAACGTGCGCAGGTGGTCGCATGGGAGCAGGTTTCCTTGTACGGCCTCGTGCTTGTCGCCCGTCGTCGAGTCGCGTATGGCCCGGTCGACCCGGCCCATGCACGTGACATCTTCATTCGCATCGGCCTTGTGGGTGGCGCCTATTCGACGCAAGCCCCCTTCCATCAGCACAACGAACGTTTGAAACGGGAGTTGGCACTGATGGAACACAAGACACGACGGCACGATGTGCTCGTCGACGAGAATGCGATATTTAGATTCTTCGATGCACGCATACCTTCCGACGTCCATTCCGGCGCAAGCTTCGAAGCGTGGCGGCGCGAGGCCGAAAAGACGCAGCCGAAGCTGCTTTTCATGGCGCAGCAGGACCTGCTTCGCGTCGACGCCGATGTCGCGAGCGTCGACCGATTTCCCGACACGATCATCATCGACGAGACCCGATTCAAGCTTCGGTATCGCTTCGATCCGGGTCATCCGCTCGACGGGGTTACGACCGTCGTCCCGCTCCACCTGCTCAATCGATTGCGCGCGGCGCAGTTCGAGTGGCTGGTGCCGGGATTGCTGCGGGACAAGCTCAATGTGCTCGTACGTTCCCTCCCGAAACACCAGCGACGACTTTGCGTGCCCTTGCCTGAGACGGTAACGGCTTGTCTCGACGTCCTCGGCGAGACGCCTCGCGAGCAGCCGCTCGGAGAGGCGCTCGCATCGGCACTGAAGCAGTCGCGGGGACTCGATCTGTCGTCCGCCACATGGGAAGAGGTGGAGATCCCAACGCACCTGCAGATGAATTTCTGTGTCGTCGACGAACAGGGCCACGAACTGGCCCAGAGCCGCGACCTGGCGGCACTGCAGGAACTGCATGGAACCGAAGCCCAGGCGCAGTTCGCTCCCGAATCGAAGTGGGAGCGTGGGGGAATCCGCAGCTGGGAGGATCTCGAATTGCCCGAGACGGTACAGTTCCGTCGGGGCAAGGAACAGTTGAGCGGTCATCCTGCACTGGTCGATGAAGGTGATGGCGTACGTCTCACGCTCGTCGAAACCGCAGACAAGGCGCAGGAGGCCACTCGGCATGGCATCGTCCGACTTGTGCGATTGACGCTCAAGGATCAAGCGAGGGCACTGGAGCGGACGGTCCTGCCGTCGAAGAATCTCGTGCTCGCCTACATGTCGCTCGGCAATTCGGAACAACTCCAGGAATCGCTCGTGCGGGCGAGCCTCGATCGCGCGGTATGGGCGGACGCCGGCCCCATGCGGGATCGGCGCGCGTTCGATGCGTGTCTTCAGCATGTGAAGGCACGGTTGCAGATCGTGGGGCAGGAGTACCTGCGTCTGGCCGATGAAGTCATGGGGTTGGTTCAGCACCTTCGCAGGACGCTCGAGGGTCCGAACACAAAGGCTTTCAAACACGCGGCCCAGGATTTGTCGCGTCAGTTGCAGGCCCTCGTCTATCCGAACTTCCTTTCCGAGATTCCGTACGGTCGCCTCCAGCACTATCCGCGCTATCTCGCCGCGATGCAGCGTCGGCTCGAAAAATTGCCGACGTGGCCCGATCGGGACGAGCAGCACACCCGAGAGCTCTCGCGTTGGTGGCAACTTCTGATTCAGCGCATGGACAAACACCGCAAGGCTGGAACGAGCGATCCCGCCCTGGAGGAATTCCGCTGGATGCTCGAAGAGCAGCGGGTATCGCTCTTCGCGCAAGAATTGAAGACGCCGTACCCCGTTTCCTACAAGCGTCTCGACAAGGCATGGGGCGCCTTGCGCTGATTCGGCGTGCTTGTTGGGTGGAGTAAGCATCGATTAGCATCGGGCGAGCCGCAGATCGCAATAGTCGCTGTGGTCGCCCACCTCACCGGAGGCCCGGAGTCATGCCCATCAATTGGTTGTTTGCGTTGAAGGCTGTGCCCTGGACGGATCTCGTTCAGCACGCGCCGACGATCGTCAAAGGGGCTCGCAAGCTCTATTCGACGGTTCGCGGTGGCGCATCGCAGTCGCCATCGACTCAGCCGGCAACGTCGGCCGCCCCGACCAGCGCAGGCGATGCCTCCTTGCGCATTGCGGCGCTGGAGGGACGATTGGCCGAGATTGCGTCCGAGCAGCAGGCCAGCGCAGAACTCATACGCAACCTTGCGGAACAGAACGCACGCATGATCGAAGCCATCGGCATCATGCGTGCGCGCGCGCGCGTGATGCTCGGGGTGTCCGTCGTCGCTTGGATCGGCGTCATCGTGATCGCGGTTTGGGTAGCCAGCCGATAATCGGTGGACGCGCTGCCGACACGGTGTGTTATTGAAGAATATCCCGGAGGAAATGGATTCATGCATCGCTCCATGGTGTCGGCAGTGCTTGTCCTGGCGGCGGTATCGATACCGGCCGCAGCTCAGTCGTACCCGACGAAGACGGTCCGGCTGGTCGTGCCGTTCGCGCCCGGTGGCGGCACGGATCTCGTGGCGCGAGCCGTGGCACAACGGCTGACGGAATCGCTCGGGCAAGCGGTCATCGTCGACAATCGGGCCGGCGCCGGTGGCGTGGTCGGTACCGAATACGTCGCGAAGGTGGTGCCCGACGGTTATACGTTGCTTCTCGGCTCGCCCGGGCCGATTACCATCAATCCGAACCTGCGCACCAGGACGCCGTACGATCCGATCAGGGATTTCGCACCGGTGAGCCTGGCGACGATCAGCCCCTTCGTCCTGAGCGTTCACCCGTCACTGCCGGTGAAGTCGGTGAAGGAACTGGTCGCATTCGCACGCAGCCGGCCAGGTCAGCTCAACTACGGCTCGTCCGGGTTGGGATCGGTGGCCCACCTTGCGACGGAGCAGTTCAAGGCACTCGCCAAGGTGGATGTCGTGCATGTTCCGTTCAAGGGCAGTGCACCGGCCGTGACGAGTTTCATCGCAGGCCAACTCGAATTGCAGTTCGAGAATCAGCCGACGATCCTGCCTCACATCCGCAGCGGAAAGGCCCGTGCGCTTGCTGTCGGTACGATCAAGCGCTCCTCGCTCTTGCCCGAACTGCCAACGATGCGCGAAGCGGGCGTCGCGGATTACGAATGCAGCACGGCGTTCGGGATCATGGCGCCGGCAAAGACGCCCGACGCGATCGTCAGCCGGTTGAGCAAGGAGCTCATCACCGCCTTGAAGAGTCCTGAGATGAAGGCGGCGCTGGCGAAGCAGGGCCTCGAGGCCGTCGGCAGTACGCCGGACGAATACGCGGCGCACATCAAGGACGAGAGTTCGCGCAACGCACGCCTGATCAAGGCAATCGGGTTGAAGCTGGACTGAGTCGGACTTCGGACTCTGAAGGATGGGCCATCGCGGCCGTTATGCACTCCCAAGGGCCGGTCTGGCGGCGAGCTAAAGTTTCCCGTCGTACCGCCGAAAACATAACCTGAGTAGGGGTCTCCTCCTGGCGCTCTACTCGGTGTGGACTTCGGGCAGCCCTGCGGGGTCTGCCCATTTTTTTTGTGACGATATGCTGATTGCCGAAACCTGGAAGGACGACGCGTCGGGAATCACGCGTGAAGTCCAGAACGCGACCGTCCTGTTTGCCGACATCTGCGGCAGTACGCATCTCTGTTACCGGCTCGGCGACGAGAGTGCACGATCCATCGTTGGCGCCGGCATGCATCTCATCATGTCGGTGGTCGAAGGCTATGGGGGACGCATCGTCAAGACGCTCGGCGACGAGGTCATGTGTCTCTTCCCGGATCCGGATCACGGTGCGGCCGCGGCGACCGAGATGCAGCGCCGGACCGTCGAGCGCCAGCACGAGGGGGTGCCGCTGGATATTCACATCGGCATGCAGCACGGTCCGGTGCTGCTGGAGGGACGGGACGTATTCGGCGATACCGTCAACGCTGCGAGCTACCTGTGCGCCGTGGCAACCTCGGGCCAGATCCTTACGACGGACACGACGATACGACACCTTTCGGAGCAATGGCGTCCGAACTCGCGGCCGCTCTTTTTTGCCGTCATCAAGGGCAGTTCGGTCGAGTCGGCGATTCATCAGATCATCTGGCAGGGCGACACATCCACGCTCACCGACGTCAACTTGCGCCGTCACAATCTCGCACCGCCCGACGACGGTGGCGCCCTGATCATTCACGGCAACACCGAGATCCGGATCGATCCCCGGAGGCCCGAGATCGTCCTCGGACGAGACGAGCAATGCGATATCCGCGTGGCGGATACTTTCGCATCGCGTCGGCATGCGCGGATCGTCCTGCGGCGCACGCAGATCCATCTGATCGACCTGAGCGTCAACGGCACGTTCGTCCGCCGCGTCACGGGCGAAGCTTCCCATGTGTTTCGCACCGAACTCATCCTGGACGGGGCGGGGCAACTCAGTCTGGGTCGCGCGTTCGATCAGCCGGACGTCGAAGTGATCCAGTTTCGTCGCGACCGGCGCGCGATGTATCGTCCTTGAAGATCGACACCCGGCGTATTGCCTGCTGCAGGGACTAAACGCTTGGCAGCACCTTCCCGGGATTGAGCAGCGCATGCGGGTCGAGCGCCTGCTTGATGCGCCTCATGAGATTCAACTCGACGGGAGACTTGTACAAGGCCATCTCGTGTACTTTGACGAGACCGATGCCATGCTCGGCGCTGAAACTTCCGCCGAGTTCCATCACGAGTCCGTGCACTGCGGCGTAGATGGCTTCGTGTCTTTCGATCACCGTTTCTGCGTCGGCACGATCCGCCGCCGCAGCATTGAAGTGGATGTTGCCGTCTCCGATGTGGCCGAATGCAACGATGCGCAAGTCGTCGACGATTCCCCGCATTGCAGCCGAGCCCTGCTCGATGAGTTCGGGGATGCGGGTGACCGGGACGGAGACATCGTGGCGCACCCAAGGTGTCTCGCGGCGGTTGGCCTCCGGGATTTCCTCGCGCATGGCCCAGAGCGTGTCGGCCTGTGCCTGGGAGTTTGCAATGATCGCGTCAAGGACGATCCCCTCGGTTGCAGCAGCCTCGAGCGCGGATGCCATGACGGACTGCAGATCCGCGGACGGATCGGTATCGTTGATCTCGCAGAGGACGTACCAGTCGTGGCGCATGGGGAAGGGATCGCGGAACCGCTCCATGTGCCTGAACAGGATGTCGAAGCAATTGCGCGAGATGAGTTCGCAGCCGGTCAGACGGTCGCCGCAACGCTCGCGAAATCGGTTCAGGAGCGCGACTGCTGCGCGTGGCTCGGGTACGGCGATCAAGGCTGTCGCATTCGATTTCGGTCGTGGATAGAGCTTGAGCACGGCGCCGGTAATGATGCCCAGCGTGCCTTCGGCGCCGAGGAAGATCTGCTTCAGGTCGTAGCCCGTATTGTCCTTGCGCAGCGCTCGCAAGCCATTCCAGATCGTACCGTCTGCCAGGACGACTTCCAGTCCGAGGACCATGTCGCGCGTGTTCCCATACCGGAGCACCGCCGTGCCGCCGGCGTTCGTGGACAAGTTGCCGCCGATCTGACAACTCCCCTGTGCACCGAGACTGAGCGGAAACAGGCGATCCACGGACGCCGCCGCATCCTGCAGATTCGCGAGTATGCAACCCGCGTCGACGGTCATCGTGTTGTTGCGTGGGTCGAGATCGCGGATGCGGTTCATGCGTCCGAGCGAGAGAACCACCTGGTCGCCGGCGGCAGACGGTACGGCAGCAGCGCATTGTCCGGTATTGCCTCCTTGAGGCACGATTGCGATCCTCGCGACCGAACAGGCGGCGACCGCCGTGGCGACTTCCTGCGTATTGGCGGGTCGGATGACCGCAAGCGCGGCCCCGCGCTCGCGTCCGCGCCAATCGACCACGTAGGTCTCCATGTCTTTGGGATCGGTGATCACGCTCCCCGGCGGCAGGCTCGCTTCGAGCTTCGAGAGGAACGGATGGGGCGCGGGCGGGATCGCTGTCATGGGGGACGCCTGGTTGGATGGGCTTCGAGGGGCGACGATATCCGAACCCTACGGATATCGTCGTCAAGCGACGGTGCGTTGTCGAGCAGAAATTGTACATGCGACGCCGACCCGCCCTAGGCGCTCGGCCACTGATCTAGAGCAATCCGCCTGCCGAGCGGCAGTGCTAACCTGGCCCAATGCGGCTTCAGGCCGAGATAGCGGCAGCACCGACGATGGCGAACGAAACCTCATTGCATACCGTCGCAGCACTGCTCGGAAGCATGGCGCTTCTGATGGCTGGCGTACTGTACGTACGCCGGCCCGATGATCGGAAGTCGCTGCGCAATACCCTCGGACTCGCCTTGCTCGGCGGATTCGGCGTGCTGTTGGCGCAGCTTCTGCGGGGGCGAGGCATCGAGGTGGCTGCCGACTTCCTGCGCGAGGCGAGTCTGATACTGGCTGGTCTTGCCTTGATCCGCCTCACGGGACAGTTCCTGTTCCGCGTCGTGCTGCCCCTGGCGCGCTTCAGTCCTCCGCGGATACTCGAAGATCTGGTCGTCATGGCCGCCTATGTGGTGTGGGGCCTGGTCAGGATGCGTCTCGCAGGACTGGATCTGAGCGGGATCGTCGCGACTTCCGCCGTCATCACGGCGATCGTCGCATTCTCGGTCCAGGATACGCTCGGCAACATCCTGGGCGGCCTGGCGTTGGAGCTCGACAGCGGATTCGAGATCGGCGACTGGATACGCGTGGACGATGTCGCCGGGCGTGTCGTCGATATCCGCTGGCGGTCGGTATCGATCGAAACCCGGAACTGGGAGACGGTCATCGTTCCGAACAGCCATATGGTACGCAGCAAGGTCGTGGTGCTCGGCCGACGTTCGGGACACCCGGTTCAACTGCGACGCTGGGTCTGGTTCGGTGTTCCGCTGTCGGCGGTTCCTGCACGCGTCGTCTCGGTCGTCGAGGCAGCCCTGAAGTCCGCGACGATCACGAACGTCGCCGCCGAGCCGGCGGCGAACTGCGTGCTGATGGAGTTCGATCGCGGCTACGCGCGCTATGCCGTGCGCTACTGGCTGACGAACATCGAGCGGGACGACCCCACCGATTCTGCCGTACGCGAGCACGTCCTTGCCGCCCTGCAGCGGGCCGGGATGCGCATCGCCGTGCCGGAAGGTCAGGTGCATCTCGTCACGGAGGACAAGGTGCACGCCGACGAAGTCGCGGAGCGCGAGATCCGCCGTCGCCTGGATGCCGTGCGGTCCATCGATTTGTTCAAGGAGCTGACCGACGAGGAACGCCGGCGAGTTGCATCACGACTCGAACCGGCACCGTTTGCCGCGGGGGATCTCATCACGCGCCAGGGTGCGGTGGCCCATTGGCTCTACGTACTTGCGGAAGGGACGGCCACGGTGGCCCTCGACGCCGAGTCGGGCCAGCGCCACGAGGTGGCGCAACTCGATGCGCCAACGGTCTTCGGCGAGATGGGGTTGCTGACCGGGGAACCCAGGCACGCCACCGTGGTGGCACGGTCGGGGTGCGAGTGCTACCGACTGCGCAAGGCAGCATTCGAGGAGATTCTCCTGAAACGTCCCGAGCTTGCAGAGCGCATGTCGCGCATCCTCGCGCAGCGCCAGAACAATCTCGACGCAAAGCATCGAGACCTTTCGTCGCGACCTTCCGGTCGCAACGGCGCCCCGCGAATGAGCGAAGAGATTCTGGCCGAGATCAAACGCTTCTTCGGGATCGCGGGGGGCTGATTCGGGAGCGATTTCGTCTTGCTGAGGCTGGGTCGACCTGCATCGCTTATCATTGCGCCTGTTTCGACCCGGGCCCAAGCCTTTGAAGACAACATTCCTAGATTTCGAACAGCCCATCGCCGATCTGGAAGCGAAGATCGAAGAGCTTCGATTCGTACAGGACGATTCCGCCGTGGACATCTCCGAGGAGATCTCCCGGCTGCAAAAGAAGAGCAACACGCTGACCAAGGACATCTATGCCAAGCTGAGCTCGTGGCAGGTGGCCCTGGTTGCGCGCCACCCGCAGCGGCCATACACGCTCGACTACCTCCACGGGATTTTCGAGGACTTCGAAGAACTGCACGGTGACCGGGCCTTTGCCGACGACAACGCGGTCGTCGGCGGGCTCGCGAAGCTCAACGGCGAGAGCTGCGTCGTCATCGGTCACCAGAAGGGCCGGGATACGAAGGAGAAGCTGCTGCGCAATTTCGGGATGCCGCGTCCGGAAGGCTATCGCAAGGCGCTGCGACTGATGAAGCTCGCGGACAAGTTCGGATTGCCGATCTACACCTTCGTCGATACGCCGGGGGCATATCCGGGCATCGGCGCCGAGGAAAGAGGTCAATCCGAGGCCATTGGGCGCAATCTCTTCGAGATGGCGCGTCTGCGCGTTCCGGTAGTCTGTACCGTCATCGGAGAGGGCGGCTCCGGCGGTGCGCTCGCCATCGCTGTCGGAGATATGTTGATGATGCTCCAGT
>JBIKKL010000438.1:0-4612 GCA_044360365.1 Burkholderiales bacterium
CGCCAGGCCGCCGCTCTCGCTCAATGGATTGTCGCGCGTGCGGATGACTTCGGGTTTGTACACGCGGGCGCTGTCGATGTTCTCGCCGAGCGACTTGCCGTTGACCGTCATGCAGTCGAGCGCCAGGACGTCGCGCAACTGGGCGAGCAGCGCGCGCAATCCGCCGGCGTAGTAAAAATCCTCCATCAGGTACTGGCCCGCAGGACGAATGTTAGCGAGCACCGGTGTCGTACGGGAAATGACGTCGAAGCGCTCCAGATCGAGCGGTATGCCTGCGCGGCCCGCCATCGCAATGAGGTGAATCAGCGCATTGGTCGAACCGGACAATGCATGGATCGCCGTGATCGCGTTGTCGAACGCCTTCGCCGTGAGTATGTCGCGCGGCTTGATGTCCTCCCAGACCATGTCGACGATCCGCCTTCCGGTCGCTGTCGCCATCCGGCCGTGATTGGCATCCGCCGCAGGGATCGACGCCGCCCCGGGCAGCGTGAGGCCGAGCGTCTCGGCCACCGACGTCATGGTCGATGCCGTACCCATCACCATGCAATGACCGGGCGAACGCGCGATGCCTTCCTCGACTTCCTGCCAATCCCGCTCGGTGATGTTGCCGGCGCGCAGCTCGGCCCAGTACTTCCAGGAATCCGTTCCCGAGCCCAGATGTTCGCCGTGCCAGTTGCCGCGCAGCATCGGACCGGCAGGCATGAAGATGGCCGGAAGATTCATGCTCGTCGCCCCCATGATGAGCGCGGGCGTCGTCTTGTCGCAGCCGCCCATCAACACGGCGCCATCCACCGGATACGAGCGCAGCAACTCCTCGGTATCCATGGAAAGCAGATTGCGGTACATCATCGTCGTGGGCTTCTGAAACGGCTCGGCGAGCGTGATCGCCGGCAACTCGAGCGGGAACCCGCCGGCCTGCCAGACGCCGCGCTTGACCTCCTCCACGCGCTGCTTGAAGTGATGGTGGCACGGATTGATGTCCGCCCACGTATTGATGATGCCGATCACCGGCTTGCCGGCGAAATCCTCGCGCGCAAAGCCCATCTGCAACGTTCTCGAACGATGTCCGAAGGAGCGCAGATCCTTTACGCCGTACCAGAGATGACTGCGCAAGTCTTCGGGGCGTTTACGCGTGCCTGCCATGGTGGGTGACCTTTCTGAAGGAGGGGCGATGCGCCGCCGTGGATTCGCGTTTGGCAGCAACATCGTGCGACGCCCGATTTTGCCAAAAGGGATCGGGCTTGGACACAACGCAAATCGCCACCCATCCGGACATCATGGGTGGCAATCGAGAATACTGCAACGAATCACTGCCTCCTCGCGTCCCGCGTCAGGTAGACTTCCGTCGAAACGACTTTTGAGGAAACCATGTCCGCCGTACCCAACAGCATGCCGCTATCGCACAACGTCACCCGAGTCTCGTATCTCGACCTGCCCGGCGCAGGCCAGGTCTCTGTCGGCCACATCACCAACAAGCAGCGGCTCGGCACGTCCATCCTCGACATCTCCGATCCGCGCAAGCCGAAACTCGTCTCGCAGGTATTCCTGGACGATCCCGATTCGCACAGCCACAAGGCGCGCGTCATCGGCGACATCATGATCGTCAATCACGAACGCAACATGACCGGCATCGGCCGCAAGGCCGATGAATTGCCCGGTCTGCGAACCCGGCTGCGTGCCGAACTTGGCCGCGATGCAACGCACGCCGAGCTGGCGGCAAAGCTCGGCGTTGCGGAGTCCGACATTCCGGCAGTCGAAGCTGCGGAGAAGCGCCCGTATCAATTGGGCGGATTTCGCGTCTACGACGTATCCGACAAGACCAAGCCGAAGCAGATCGTACATCACAAGACGCACGGCATCGGCGTGCATCGCTTCGACATGGACGCCAACTACGCCTACATCTCCACCGAGATGCCCGGGTATGTCGGCAACATCCTCGTCACCTACGACATCCGCAATCCTGCCAAGCCCGACGAGGTCTCGCGCTGGTGGATGCCGGGGCAGCATATCGCAGGCGGCGAAACCCCCACCTGGCCTGGGCGGCAGCATCGGCTTCATCACGCCCTGCGCTTCGGCGACGAATTGTGGGCAGGCGTGTGGCATGGGGGCGTGCGGATCATCGACGTGAAGGACATTCGCAACCCCAGGACGGTCGGTGCGTACAACTATCACCCGCCCTTCCCCGAACCGTCGCACACATTCATGCCGGTGCCGCAACTGCTCAAGGGCCGCAAGATCGCACTCGCGATCGACGAGGAGGATCACGCCCACAGCGCCGAAGAAATGGCGCGTCGGCGCGGCCGGCCTCACGGTTGCCTATGGGTGCTCGACGTGACCGACTATGCCAACATCCAGCCGCTGGCAATCTATGAAGTGAGCGAACTCGATTCACCCTGGAGCCGCGCAGCGCCGGGCCGCTTCGGCGCGCATCAGTTTCAGGAGTTCATGCAGGACACCCTCGTGTACTGTGCGTGGTTCGCCGGCGGGTTGCGCGTGGTGGATGTCGCCGATCCACACGCACCGGAAGAAGTCGGCTACTACATTCCCGAACCGGCCCCCGGAAAAGCCGCGCCGCAGACCAACGACTGCACGCTCGACCACCGCGGCCTGATCTACATCGTGGACCGCTACACCGGCTTCGAGATTCTCGAACTCAAGCGCCCGTAACCCACCGCATAGCGCGCGCTACACGGCCTGGATGCCGCAATCGGCGAGCAGCTGCGTGCCCTGCTCGCTACGCAGAAACGTCACATAAGCCCTTGCCGCTTCGGCATGCTGCAAGTGCTTCACGACAGCCGCCTCATAGCGCGTGTAGTTCTGGATTTCGTCCGGCAAGGGTCCGACCAGCTGCACGCCTTTGCCGGTGAACACGATGATCTCGGTGATCGCCCCGAAACCGATGTCGTAGCCGCTGTGCTGGAGCAGATGATTCATCACGCCGGCGCCGTTGTCCTGGCGGCGAATCTTGGCGGCGAGCGTCGCGGCGAGTCCAAGCTTGTCGAACAGCGACTCGATGTAGATACCTGTCGACGCTTTGTTGAAGGCGATAGTGTCCGCAGCATCGAGTGCTTGCCTGAGCGTCTCCAGCGACGATATGTCCGGCACGCGGCCACCAGCTCGAACTGCGATGCCCGCCCCCACCCGGCCAAGCATCACCCGTGTTGCTTCGTCCACCCTGCCGAGTCTGGCGGCCTCGTTCATGACTCCCGGCGGTGCGACGAGCACCTCGGCCGCCAGCGGACCCGCGGCGATTTCACCGCGTATCGTCGGCGCTGTTGCGAACCTTAGTTCGGCGCTGCCTGCGTCCTGCGCCTGAAACGCTTCGGCGGCCGCGCGAACGCCAGTCTTGACCGCGCCGGCGCTCAGCACTCGGATGACTAGGCTCATCGTCCACTCCTCGATCGATCTTCGGACGCCGCACCGTTGCGGCACGCCGGGGCCGGTGAACTTACCACAACGTGCGAGCCGTTCGACGCAGTAAACTCGAACGCAACGCATCCTGTACGAGGCGATTCACATGACTTCCGACAACCGCTCCGATGCCCGCAAAAGCGAGCCGCCCCTGTGTGCGGCGCCGGATCCGACACCGCGCCAATCGAAGCTGCGCCTACCCGCGCTTGCCTGCGACACGCACGCCCACATTTGCGGCCCCGCGGCACGCTATCCGTACTGGTCGGGACGCATCTACACGCCGCCGGACTGCGTGCTGGGCGACTATCGGCACCTCCTGACAACGCTCGGCGTGGAACGTGCCGTGCTCGTTCAACCGAGTGTCTATGCGAGCGACAATCGCCTGCTGCTCGACGCTTTGCGCGAAGCAGGACCGAACTTCCGCGCAGTCGCGGTCGTCGAAGACTCGATCGGCGATGCCGAACTCGAACGCATGCACGTGCTCGGCGTTCGGGGCGTTCGCTGCAACATCGTCGATATCGTCGAAGACAAGGGCAAGCTGCCGCTCGCCATGCTGGAGCGGTTGGCCGCCAAAATCCACCGCTTCGGCTGGCACATCGAACTGCTCATGCATGCCGACGAGTTCCCCGACATGGACCGCGCGTTCGACGACTTCCCGGTCGATATCGTCCTCGGCCATCTCGGTTACCTGCGCACCGAAAAAGGCACGGAGGATCCGGGCTTTCAGGCGCTGCTACGCCTCATGAGCAGGAAGAAGGCCTGGGTCAAACTTACAGGACCGTACCGGATATCGAGCCAGCCTTTGCCCTACCCTGATACGACTGCGTTCGCCCATGCATTGCTCGAAGCTGCGCCTGGTCGCGTGGTGTGGGGGACCGACTGGCCACACGTCATGATGAAGGGGCCGATGCCGAACGACGGCGATCTATGCGACGTACTGTCGGCATGGGCGCCCGACGAAGCCCTGCGGCATCGCGTACTCGTCGAGAACCCTGCCGCACTGTACGGATTCTGACCGAGCCGTCGTTCCGCAGCACGGTGCGTTGACTTGAGTCAAGACGCGCGTCGCGACGATCCTTACACTGCAGGCAGGAGTGTGGAGGAACGACGCATGCGCCCTTCGATCATACGCAAATCACCCGTCGCCTTGCGCGTCGCACCGAATCTCGATGCAACGACGCGAGCGGGTTTCTCCTGGGCT
>JBIKKL010000439.1:0-4606 GCA_044360365.1 Burkholderiales bacterium
GATCGACGTTGATCGACCCGAAGCCGTGGGCCCGCCCCGCCTGCATCACTGCGGCCGTCTGCTCCTCGCTTTGAATGCGATTGATGGCGCGCTGGACGTCGGGATCGAAATCCTGCACCCCCAGACTGATCCGATTGAATCCCTGCGCACCGAGCGCGGCGATGGCATCGGCATCCACCGTGCGGGGATCGATTTCGATCGATCCCTCGAAGCTTTCGCTGAACTCGAAGTTCGAACGCAGCGAGCGCATCACGGAACCGACCTGTTCCGCGGTGAGATACGTCGGTGTCCCGCCGCCGAAGTGCAGCTGATCCACCTTCGGACCACCCTGCATGAGCGCACCGTGCAATGCGATCTCGCGATCGAGGTACTGCAGATATTGCTCGGCCTTGCGACGATCCCGCGTGACGACCTTGTTGCAGCCGCAATAGAAGCAGATCGTGCCGCAGAAAGGCACGTGCACGTACAGCGACAGTGGTCGCGCGAGTCCGCCTCGATTGCGGCGTCCGGCCCAGCCGGCGTGATTGTCGGCCGTATAGCCGGCATGAAAACGGTCTGCCGTCGGATACGACGTATAGCGCGGACCGTTGCGATCGAGACGGCGGATGAGATCGGCGTCGAAGACGCATGCACTCGCCTCTTGCCTGCCCGGATGCACCAAAGGATGAATGGTCGCGCTCATGGACGCCAGTATGCTCAGACCCCGGCCGGGACGCGTTGATCTTGATCAAAACACCCCCGGCATGCGATAAACGCCGGCATGCCCCGACGCCCGTGCACGCAAGGTCTCGATCTTGCGCAAATTCGTACAGCCTGCTCCACCTGCAGTCTCCACGAACTGTGTCTTCCCGCCGGTCTCGACCACGAGGAAATGGAGCGCGTGGACCATCTCGTGAAGGTGCGCCGCCGCGTCAAGCGCGGCGAATACCTTTATCGGGCCGGCACGCCGCTCGACTCCCTGTTCGCTGTCCGCAGCGGCTTTCTCAAATCCTGCGTGGTCTATGAAGACGGGCGCGAACAAGTGACTGCCTTTCACATGATGGGCGAAGTCGTGGGGCTCGATGCCATCAGCCAGGAGAAGCACACCTGCGATACCGTGGCGCTCGAAGACAGCGAGATGTGCGAGATCCCGTTCGGTCGCCTCGAAGAGCTCACGCGCGACATCCCGTCACTGCAGCGGCATTTCCATCGCATGATGAGCCGCGAGATCGTACGCGACCATGGCGTCATGCTGCTCCTCGGCAGCATGCGTGCCGAGGAGCGCATCGCGACGTTCCTGACCGGTTTGTCGCAACGCTTCGCGAGTCGCGGTTACTCGGCGCAGGAATTCCATCTGCGGATGACGCGCGAGGAGATCGGCAGCTACCTCGGCCTCACTTTGGAAACCGTCAGCCGCGTGTTCTCCCGCTTCCAGGAGGAAGGCCACATCGAGGTGCACAACCGGCACATCCGAATTCTCGATGTCGCGCGTTTGCGCTCGCTGGTCGGTCAGCAGCCTAAGGAATAGCGACCGCCGCTGGTTGTTCGAAGCGCCGGGTATCCCCACCCGCTGGACGGCGGCCATCGACGACACGCAGTACGGCGCTTCAGCGCCTGTTATCGCAAGGTCGTAAAGAAGTAGCGCGTGCGCGCGAGATACTGGACCACGTCCTCGATCTCGTCGTCGCGCCAGCGCAAGCCCTGATTGCTCTGCCACCGGTTCACGATGTCGCGCAGATCGTCAACGGACAGCGCCGCCTGATTCTTCCGTGCGTGCACCTTCGCCGTGTGGCACTTCTCACAATGGTTCTCGTACAGTTCGCGGCCGCGCTCCAGATTCTGCGCATGGGCGTCCAGAGTAATGGCGGCCGTACCGACAAACGCGACCGCGCTCGCGAGCCGCAACAAGAACGAAACACCGATCGAACATCCCATGACCGCTGACCTTGGATGGTAAGGGGCAAGTCTAGAAGGCCTGCATCGCGCTGCGATTGACGCATGTCAACGCCCGGTCAACCCGCAAACCACGATACAGGGCGCTACGCTGCCTGGGCAGGTGGCGCGCGTCTGCGCATTCCCATGATCCAGGCGGGGATCAGTGCGGCAGTGAAGATGAATCCGCACAGGAGAAAACTGTCCTGGAAACCTGCGGTATAGGCCTGCGCCGTGAGGACGCGGCCGAGATAATGGAGCGCTCCGGCGGCCTGAGCGTCTGGCGACACGCCCGCTTGCGCCAGCAGCGCTTGCGTCTGGTGAAGCAGTTCCGCCGTCGCCGAATTCGCTGCGGACTGGGTGCTCGTAAAGGCTTCGCTGTGAAGCATGGTGCGCCGATCGAGCGTGACGGAAAGAGCATTGACCCCGAACGCCCCGCCGAGCTGGCGTGCGAAGTTGATCATGCCGGCGCCTTGCGTGACCTGCTCGGGCCGCAGCGGGCGCAGGGCGGCCAGATTGAGCGAAGGCTTGATGAGAGCAAGGCCGATGCGACTCAACACGACCAGCCAGGCGATGGTCCAGAACGACATGTTCGCGTCGACCGCCGCCATCAGGAACGTCGACACGCCGAAGCAAACGAGCCCGGCCATGATCATGGTACGCGGAGGCGCCCGATCGCTCATGAAGCCGGCAATCGGCATGAAGGCACCGAGGATGAGTCCACCGGGCATGAGCAGCAGACCGGCTGCGAGCGGAGTGTACTTCTGGATCAACTGCACGAAGAGCGGCACGAGGTAAGTCGTCCCGAAGAGACCGAGACCGAAGATGAACGCGACACTCGCCGCGGCGGTGAATTGACCGTTGCCGAGCACGCGCAGCTCGACGAGCGGCTGCCTGGCACGAAGCTCCCACCAGATGAAGCCTGCGCCGCAGCCCATCGACAGGAAAACGAGCACGATGACGAAATTCGAATCCCAACCTTCGCGCTGTCCGTTCGACAACCCCGTCAACAGCGAACCGATCGCCGTGGCGAGCAGGGCGAAACCCACGAAATCGAAATCGGGCCGCTTGCCCGTGGCCTCGCGTTGCGGCAGGAAAATGTTTCCGAGCAACATGCCCGCGAAAGTGGCTGGCACGGCCGCGAAGAAGATGTAGCGCCAGTTGAACGCGTCGATCAGGATGCCGCCGAGCGTCGGCCCGAGCGCCGGCCCGAGGATCACGCTCATGCCGAAGAAGCCCATGGCCATGCCGCGCTTGTCCGGCGGGAACACCCTGAACATCACATACATCGAAAGCGGCTGCATGATGCCGGCCACGGCCCCCTGGCAGATGCGCGCCCCGATCAGCACGTTCTCGTTCGGCGCCGTGCCTGCAACCATGAGCGAGGAGGTGAAGATCATGAGGCCGACGACGAACGTGCGGCGCTCGCCGAAGCTCTTGACCAGCCATGCGTTCGACAGCATGCCGATCGTCATGGCGGCCAGTGCGCCGGTGGCCAGCCACTGGGCCTTGTCCTGGCCGATGCCGTACGCGCCCATGATGTCGGGAATCGCGACATTCACGATCGTCGTCGTAAGCACCGCCGAAATCATCCCGAGCATGACCGTGCCGGTGGCATACCAGCGCAAACGCGCACCGTAGCGCGCGAACAGGACGTCAGTGGTTTCGGACTGCAATGTCGACCTCCACCATCATTCCGGGCCGCAGCCGATGGTCGACTTTCTCTAGTTGAATCCGCACCGGCAGGCGCTGCGTGATCTTGGTGAAGTTGCCGCTCGGATTGGGATCCGGCAGCAGGGCAAACTTGCTCGTCGCCGCCTGACCGATGCGGTGCACCTTGCCTTCGATCGTCGTCCCGCGATAGGCGTCCACGCGTATCGTTGCTTTCATTCCGGGTTCGAGCAGACCGACGTCCGTTTCCTTGATGTTCGCTTCGACCCAGATCTGATTCGGGTCGTGGAACATGAGGATGCGCTGCCCCGCCGACACGTGCTCGCCGGAACGCACGAACGTCATCACGATGCGCCCATCGGAGGGACTCACGATGGTACGGTCCTCGATGTCGAAGTCCTTGCGCTTGATCTCGGCGCGAATTTCATCGGCCTGCCGGGCCAGCACCATCAGCTGAGTTTCGAGGACCTGCAGCTGGCGCCGGCCGCCGCTCGCCACCGACAAGGTACCCCGCGCGGCCGCGACTTCCGACACCGCCTTGCGATGCTGCTCCTGCGCCCGCTGGAAGGCCGTGCGTGCCCGCTCCAACTGCTGCTGCGGCATCCACTTCTGGGCCGTCAGTTCGCGGGCTCGATCGTAGTCGTACTGCGCCTGCTTCAGTTGAAAGGCGAGCGATGCCACTTCCGCCTCGGCGGCGGCCAGTCGGTTGGTATCCACCTGAACCTTGCCGAGCGTCTCGGCGTCGACCTGCCCGGATTGCGCGCGAATAACGCCGGCCTGGCTTTCGAGCGATTTGAGCTTCGACTGCAGCACCTCCCGCTGCAGCAACGAATCGCGGGCATCGACGCGCGCCAGTACCTGCCCGGCCTTCACGACATCGCCTTCGATCACGTTCAACTCGGTGATCCAGCCCGAGACCCGGCTCGACACGGTGACGACTTCACCGTCGATGCGGGCATCGTCCGTATGGACGTGGGTGTAGCGGAAATAGATCCAGCGCCCGCCGAATACCAACACGACGATT
>JBIKKL010000441.1:0-4576 GCA_044360365.1 Burkholderiales bacterium
CGACGACGCACCGAGTCGTCGACCTTTCCCATTTCCCTCTTCCCCACTGATTCATTCGGCGCGAACGAATCAGTACAGCTTCACCTTCAACTCCTTCACCTGCCGCTCCACCTGCTCGTACTCCTTCAACCAGAACGCCTTGAACTGTTCGGGGGTCATGCGCTCGCCGGCCTGGCTGCCTTCGGCGGCGAGCTTCTGTGTCATTGCCGAGGAATGCATGAAATCGGTGACCAGGCGATTGACCGCGTTGACGATCGGTCGCGCCGTGCCCGCCGGCGCCATGATGCTGTAGCTGTTGGTGATCTTGAAGTTCGGGTAGCCCTGCTCGGCCACGGTGGGCAGATCCGGCATCGCAGGCAGCCGCGTCAGGCTCAGCGCGGCCAGCGGCTTGGCCTTGCCGGCCTTGATTGCGCCGCCCGCAGACAGCAGCAATCCTGGGTACATGTGGATCTCGGCGCCCATCAGGGCGACCAGCGCCTGTCCCCCGCCCTTGTACGGCACGTGGATGAACTTCGCCCCCGTGTGCGCCGCGAACCATTCGAGGCCGATGTGCGCCACTGTGCCAACCCCGGAACTGCCATAGCTGAGGGGCTGCTTGTGCGAATGGGCAATCAATTCCTTGATGGACTTCGCCGGCAGACCCGGATGCACGATGAGGATGTAAGGCTGCCCGGCCATCGCCACGACCGGATCGAAGGCCTTGCGTACATCGAACTGAACGCGCTTGGTGACGCCCAGCACCCGCAGCGTGTCGCTCGCGACGAAGAGGGTGTAGCCGTCGGGCGCCGCGCGGGCGCTGATCTCCGTGGCGACCACCGTGCCGCCGCCGGCCCGGTTGTCGATGATCACCGACTGCCCCCAACGCTCCGTCATGTGCTGACCGATCGACCGGCTGAGGATGTCCATGCCGCCTCCGGGCACCACCGGCAACACGAGGCGGATCGGTCGCGACGGCCAGCCGGCAGGTGCATCCTGCGCCACCGCGACGGCGGCCGACCCCAGACCTGCAAGCACCGCGGTGCCGAGCAGGGCCCGGATGAAAGTTCTCCTCATGTGCATTCACTCCTCTTTGCGTCATATCGCGTAACTGGTTCTCACGCGATATTGCCACAAGGCCAATGCGCTATGATGGTCAACTCTTCCGGAGGAGGTCGGCCCGGTACCGTCGCCGCACGACGGGGCAGCCGCGGACGACGACAACCCATGCATTGCCCATCGCCACGATGACCGTCAACCGTCGACTACTGCTTGCCTCGCGCCCGACCGGCATTCCCGGTCCGCACAACTTCACGGCGGATACGACGCCGCTACGAGCGCCCGCTCCCGGCGAAGCGCTGCTCGAGACGATCTACCTGTCGATCGACCCGGCCATGCGCTCGTGGATGAGCACGGGCACGGGCTATCAGCAGGGCATTCCCCTCGGCGAACCGATGCGCGGCGGCGGGATTGCACGTGTGCTCGAGTCGCGCGCCGAAGGCCTGGTGCCCGGCGACATGGTGCAGGCGCGCCTGGGTTGGCAGTCTCATCCCACGATCCCTGCGCGCTATTTGCAGAAGCTCGATTCGTCGTTGGGTACGGTCGACGACTGGATCGGCCCGCTCGGCCTAAGCGCAGTCACTGCCTACTTCGGCTTGCGCGACATCGGATCGATGCGACCGAACGACCGCGTGCTTGTCTCCGCGGCGGCCGGCGGCGTCGGACAAATGGCCGTGCAGATCGCACTTGCGGAAGGCTGTCGCGTCGTCGGCACCGCGGGAGGGTCGCAGAAGTGCGAGTTCGTGAGATCCCTCGGTGCTGCAGCCGCAGTCGACTACAAGTCGGAGCCTGATCTCACTGCGGCAATCGGTCGAGCGTGCCCCGACGGCATCGATCTTTACTTCGACAACGTCGGCGGCGCCACGCTCGATGCCGCGCTGTTTCACCTGCGTCCGAAGGCCCGAGTGGTACTGTGCGGTCGGATTTCGCAGACGCATGCGGAGCAACCTCACGCGATCCGCAACCTCGGCCGGCTGGGCTCCGCGCACGGGCGCATGGAGGGGTTTCTGGTGTTCGAGTATCACGAGCGCTACGAGGAAGCACGCACATGGCTCGCCGCGCGCCTGCGGGAAGGCCGCTTGAAGCAGCGCCTGCACGTGCTCGACGGCCTGGACCAGGCGCCGCTCGGGCTCGGCATGCTCTTTCGCGGCGAGAACACGGGCAAGCTCGTGATCCGCGTCGCTGCACCTTGATGCCCCGGAAACGGTGCCGGGCACAGTTTCCGGGGGCTGGCGACTTGAATGGGGAGAATGCGATGAATCGATTTGGGACACCATGGCTCGGGCCGATCACCGCGGCCGCGCTGCTTGCGGCCGCTGCGGGAAGCACGTGGGCACAGAGCTACCCGAATCGTCCGGTGCGCATGCTGATCGGCTTTTCGGCCGGCGGCGGTGCCGACACCGTCGCGCGATCAGTCGCGCCGCGGCTCACCGAAGGCCTCGGACAACAGATCGTGATCGAGAATCGGCCCGGCGCCAACGGGATCATCGCCGCAGACATTGCCGCCCGCGCGGCACCGGACGGATACACCCTGCTCCTCGCTCCAGGCAACTATGCTTTCGCGCCGGCCATGACGGCGAAGCTGCCCTTCGACATGACCACGGCATTCGCACCGGTCAGCATGCTCGCAGTCACGCCACTTCTGGTTGTGGTGCATCCCTCGCTACCGGTCCGAAACGTAAAGGAGCTGGTCGCGCTCGGGAAGCGACAACCGGGCAAGCTGACATACGCTTCAGGCGGGATCGGCGGCTCGGCGCATCTGGCGACCGAACTCTTCCGTTCGCTGACGGGTGTCGACGTGGTCCACGTGCCCTACAAGGGCACCGGGGCGGCTATCGCCGATCTGGTCGGCGGTCAGGTCCCACTGTGCTTCTGCACGCTGCCGTCGGTGTTCGGGCAGACGAAGAGCGGCCGGTTGCGTGCCCTCGCGGTGACGACAACAAAGCGCAGCGTGTCTGCGCCCGATGTGCCGACCGTCGCGGAGTCGGGCGTCCCGGGCTACGAGATGGGCCAATGGTATGGTCTGCTCGCACCGGCCGGCACGCCGGCCGCAGTCATCGATCGTCTGAACGCGGAAGCGGGTCGGGCCCTGCAGCATCCGGAACTGCGCAAACGCTTTCTGACCGAAGGGGCCGAGACGGCGCACGGCACACCGGCCGCGTTCGGCGCATTCTTTCAGGCGGAAATCGTTCAGTGGATGCGAATTGCCAAACAGGCCGGCATCACGCCACAGTGAACTGCGTTCGGTTCGAATCGCCCACTGCGCGGACCCCGGCGCAAGCGGCTACAACTTGATGCCGGCGTCCTTCACCACCTTGGACCAGCGCTCGACCGACGTGCGCAGATACTCGGTGAGTTCTTCAGAGGTGCCGCCCAGCGGCACCAGGCCCTGGCTGCTGAACCGATCGCGAATTTCCGGGTTCTGCATCGCCTTGTTGACGGCTGCATTGAGGCGCTCGATGACCACCCTCGGGGTCCCTGTCGGTGTGTAGACCCCGTTGACCGTCGTGACGGTCGCGCCGGGGAAGCCGGCTTCGGTCAGCGTCGGCACATCCGGCAGCTCCGGCGTGCGTTTCGGGGATGTCACCGCCAGCGTGCGCACCTTGCCGCCCGCGCGCACCATCGGCAGAATCTCTGCGATGGGATTCAGGATGGCCTGAACCTGCCCCCCGACGAGCGCCGCAAGCGCGGGATTACCACCCTTGAATGGCACCAGCAGGAAGGAAGTCTTCGTGTTGGCCATGAAAAGCTCGCCGGCGAGATGGGTGATCGTCCCCGTCCCGGCGTGCGAAAGAGTAATCTGCTTGGGCTTGGCCTGCGCCAGTTTGATGAGTTCGTGGACGGTCTTGACCGGTACGCTCGGGTGGACAGCCACTACATAGAAGGACTGCCCCACCGGCACGACGCCGACGAAGTCCTTCACCGGGTCGTACGGGAGCTTGTAGAGCGGCACCGCGGTCGCCAGGGACACACTGTGAAACAGCAGGGTGTAGCCGTCGGGTAGCGCACGCGCAACCACACCGGCCCCGATGGTTCCCCCCGCGCCTGCACGATTGTCGACCACCACCGACTGCCCCAATGCCTCGGTGAAGATCTGGGCGACGATACGCGCCACGATATCGGTCGTGCCCCCCGCCGCGAGCGGGACGACCATACGAATCGGCTTGGTGGGGTACCCTGCTGCCGCATCGGCCGCGCAAGCCGCGACCGGTGCGACCATCAATGCAGCCGCCCCCAGCAGTTTCCATTGAAGCTTCGATGCACGGGTCGCGTCGCGACCATCCCGGAATACGGACATGTCGATCTCCTCCTGGTGTTGTGCGAATCATTCTAGCCACATTCCTCTGCCCGCAACATCCGGGAAAGGACGTTCGGACCGCGGCAAGGCAGCCGCGCAGTGCATGCTGTATCTGCACTGCAGGTAACGGCTATACTCGCGCCACTTTTCAGCCTTCGAACGCCGATGCAGAGGCAAGTCCAACCCGTGCGTGTCCCGGGCAGCGAACAAACGCTGTCCAAGGCGCAACAGCGATTCAATCGC
>JBIKKL010000442.1:0-4556 GCA_044360365.1 Burkholderiales bacterium
TTGAGACGAGCGCCTCGGTGACGCAGGTCGAGGCACGGTCTGCTTCACTGTGAACGATCACGTGCCGATGATTCCGCCATCGGTGCGGCGAATGACGATGGTCGCCGAGCGTGGGCGCTGTCCATTGCCGTCCGGCCAGGCACTCACGGCTGCAGGCGTCTTGGGGTCGGATCTTTCCGACGCCGATTCACCGGGGTGCTGGATGTTGACGAACATCGACGTGCCGTCGGGCGGCATGATGACGCCGGTGATCTCGGCGCCTCGCGGTCCGGTGAGGAAGCGTCGAATCTCGCCGGTTGCGACGTCGGCGCACAGCATCTGGTTGTTGCCGAGCCGCTCGTAGTCTCCCTTGTTCAGCGTGGAGGTCGAGACGTCGGTCTGGATCCACAGCCGCCCGAAGTCGTCGAACCACAGCCCGTCGGGGCTGCCGAAGGCGTCACCTTTGATGTTGCCGCGCTTTTCTTGCGTCGGATGGGCGGGGTCGCCTGCCAGGACGAAGATGTCCCACACGAACGATGTCGAAGCCGGGTCGCCCTGCGATTCGCGCCAGCGAATGATGTGTCCGAAAGTATTGCTTTCGCGCGGATTGGCACGGTCGGTCCCGGTGCGCCCTTTGGGGCCGCGCCGGCTGTTGTTCGTCAGGGTGCAGAATACTTCCTGCGTCGAGGGATGCACGGCAATCCACTCGGGACGGTCCATCGGGGTGGCGCCGAGTGCGTCGGCGGCATTGCGCGTGCGCACGAGTACATCGGCCTGGTTGGCGAAGCCCGACGCGGTGGTTAGGGGGCCTTGTCCGTGAAGCAGCGGCAGCCACTGACCCGTGCCGTCGTCCGAGAACCGGGCCACGTACAGGACGCCATGATCGAGTACATCGCGGTTGGCGGCCTTCTCGCCCGGACGATAGGGATCGCGGGAGACGAACTTGTAGATGTATTCGAATCGCGCGTCGTCGCCGCTGTAGACCACGGCGCGGCCGTCGCGGGCGAGCGTCACCGTCGCTCCTTCATGAGCGAAGCGCCCAAGCGCGGATCGCTTGACCGGAATGGACTCCGGGTCAAAAGGGTCGATCTCCACGACCCAGCCGAACCGATTCGGTTCGTTGGGATGGCGCGCAGTATCGAAGCGCTCGTCGAAGGCCTCCCATCGGTAGGATCGCCCCTTCGGGGTGATGCCGTAGCGCTTGTGATCTTCGGTGCTTCCGTTCACGAAGTAGAACGCGAAGTTCTCCTCGCACGTGAGGTATGTGCCCCAGGGCGTATGGCCGTGGGCGCAGTTGTTCAACGTGCCGAGCACTCTGTTTCCGCTCGGATCGGCGGCGGTTCTTACGGCGGCGGATCCCGCGACGGGCCCGGAGAGGGTCATCGGCGTTTGCATCGTGATGCGCCGCGCCAACTTCGACGGACGAACGATCTGCCATCCTTTGCGATCGCGGGTGAGTTCGACGATCGAGACGCCATGCGCATACTGCGATTTGCGCACCTTCTCGGCGCTCCAGGCGTCGATTCCGTCAGGATGCAGCAGGCCGTCGTCGGCGTACTCGTGATTGACCGCGAGGAGGCCGCGATTCGAATCGCGGCCGTCACCGGGCAGCGGGAAATAGTGCATGCCGTCGTGATGCATGCCGGCCTGCAGGGCCTGTTCGGCGGCGCTGTTGGAGGCATCGGCTCGGAATGCCGGGGAGCCGCTCATGTGTCCGATCGGATCGCCCCAACGGTAGAGCACCGTGGCTTCGTAGCCTGGCGGGACCACGACTGCATCCGCAACGGAGGCTGGGACCGATGCGAAGCCCATCGGGGCGGCCCGCAGGCCGGTGCCGGACGTGACGCACCCCGCAAGCGGTGCGACCCCCATTGCAGCCGACCACTGAAGAAATCGCCGTCGGGAGAATCTCGCTTCGACCACGGCGCTGAAGGGCTGAAGGTCGCTTCGCGCCGGTGCGTTCAATCCGTCGGTATCGTCGTTCATGGCGCTTGATCAAGGTTCAAGAGGCAGCCGAGCTTAGTGCGGCTGCGTGACACTTCGGTGACACATGGGTTCTGGCTGGGGCGTCGGCGCGGCCAGGATGTGTTCGAATAGCCCGGTTCGCGGTGCGCAGGACTACGAAGTGTCATGACAATGTCAAAAGATCGAAACGCCATGTTCACATTTGTGGCGCTAAATCCGCCACGGTTCGTTACGACGAAGTTAAGCCCACGCGATGAGCATGAGCCAGGCAGCGCAGTCGCAAGTCTCCAACTTGTCCATCGAGCCCTTTCTCCCGCCTGCGCTGCCCGCTCGGCAGACAGTCGTGAAAGCACTGGAAGCCGTGCTCGGCATCGATCGATTGCGGGAAAGTTACCTGAGTCTGCCGCAGGCGAGCGATCCGCGCTCCTTCGCGCGTTCCGCCCTCGATGCGCTGAACGTCAGCATGGAAGTGGCGGCCGAGGACCTCGGTCGTATACCGAAGCAGGGCCCTTGCATCGTCGTGGCGAACCATCCCCATGGCGGACTGGACGGGCTTTGTCTGGTGAACCTGCTTCTGGGGGTGCGGCGGGATGTGAAAATCCTCGCGAACCCCTTTCTAATGGGTATTGCGCAACTGAGTGAGCTGTTCCTGGAGGTCGATCCCTTCGGCGGTTCACAGGCGCGCCGTTTCAACCGTCAGGGCGTGCTTGCCGCACTGCGCTGGCTGGATCAGGGCGGCATGCTGGTGATGTTTCCGGCCGGGGAGGTGTCCAGTCTGGACCTATCGGCGCGGGAAGTCGTCGATCCGGCATGGCAGCCCGGGGCAGCGAGGTTGATGCGAAGGTCGGGTGCTGCCGTTTTGCCGGTGCACATCGGCGGGCGCAACAGCAATCTCTTTCAGCTGAGCGGCCTGGTGAACGCGAAGCTGAGGACGCTGCTGCTGGTGAGAGAGCTGCTGCGACCGAACCGGCTTCCGATTCCTATCCGCGTCGGCCGACTGATCGAAGCAGCTCAGTTGACGCATGCCGACGGGGACCGGAGCGCCACGGAGTACCTCCGGTTCCGAACCTATGCGCTGGCCCAGCGGGAGGCGCAACCTAAACAGCAACGACGTCCGAAGGCTGAGATGGATATTCGGCCCGAGGTGGCACGCCATCTCGTGGCGTCGGATGTGTCCGAGCTGAGCGAATCGACCCGCTTGCTCACGAGTGGCAAGTTCGATGTCTACGTCTGTCGCGCGGACCAGCTGCCGAGCGCAATGCAGGAGATCGGTCGCCTGCGCGAAATTGCCTTTCGTGCCGTGGGCGAGGGCACGGGACGCGCTTCGGACCTCGACGACTACGACCGCTACTACGAACAGATCTTCGTCTGGGATCGCGAGGAGCAGTTGATCGTCGGCGGCTATCGCGTCGGCAATGCACGCCGCATCATCGCCCGACATGGCCCGCGAGGCATGTATGTGAACTCGCTGTTTCGACTGTCCCCCAGGCTGGTTCGCCAGCTGGGCGAAGGGTTGGAGCTCGGTCGTTCCTTCGTGCGTCCCGAGTACCAGCGCAGCTACTCGCCGTTGCTGTTGCTTTGGAAGGGAATCGCACACTACGTTGCGCGCCACCCCGAACATCGGTGCCTGTTCGGTCCCGTGAGCATCAGCAACGAATATCACCCGATGTCGCAGCGCATCCTGGTGCAGTTTCTCGCGCGCCACTATCTCGCCGATGGCCAGCGTGATGAAGTCAGGCCGCGGCAGCCGCTGAAAGGGCGGTGCCCCGTTGCGGTGATGAACGCCTTGTCGCAGCCCGATTCTGCGCTGCTCGACGACATCCTGCGCGAGTTCGAAGCCGACGGCAAAGGCATGCCGGTCCTGCTGCGCCAGTATCTCAAGCTCGGCGGGAAGATCCTCGGCTTCAACGTGGATCCTGCATTCAGCCGAGTGATCGATTGTCTGCTACTCGTCGACCTGCGTGCCACCAGCGAGGATGTACTCGCGAAGTACATGGACAAGGATTCGGCGCGGCGGTATCTGAATGGCGGTGTTGTTTCGCGGCACGCGGCCTAGCACGGACTTTTCGAACACCACAATCACAAGAAGGGAGCATTGTAGTGGCCAGCTTTCTAGAAACCTTGCATGTTCAGCGGATGGACGACCATCGGTACTACCACCATAGCCGCATCAACCAGACGCTGCATTTCATCAGCGCGCTGAGCTTCATGTTCGCGTATGGAATGCTGTTCGTCGATCCGGCGATCGCCGCATTGGTCGGATGGCTCGTTTCCATGACGACCCGGCAGGCCGGACACTTCTTCTTCGAGCCGAAGGGCTACGATCACGTGAATCAGGCGACGCATGAGTACAAGGAAGAGATCAAGGTCGGCTACAACCTGAGGCGCAAGATCGTGCTTATGGCCATCTGGGCGGCATCGCCGATCGTGGTGCTGCTCGACCCCACCGTGTTCGGCATGCTGCCGCCTGTGGAGGGCGATCCCGACTACCTGCGTCGCATCGGCCTGGTTTGGCTTGCGATCGGCGCCATCGGTCTGGCCTTTCGCATGCTGCACTTGTTCGTGATCAAGGATGTACGGACGGGCGTCGTGTGGGTGACGAAGATTCTCAC
>JBIKKL010000444.1:0-4539 GCA_044360365.1 Burkholderiales bacterium
GCGCATGGCAAACCCGCCTGGCAAGGCCGGGGCGAAACAGTTTACGCGACGTTCGTCCGCCATATGGCAAACGAGTTCAACGCCGGCGTACGGGCACTCCCCGGCGCTGAAGACGCATTTCGCTACCTCAAGGAGGCAGGCGTCAAGATCGCGCTTACGACCGGATTCGATCGCGATATCGCAAGTCTCCTGCTGGACGCGCTCGGCTGGAAGACGATCGCCGATCACTTTGCCTGCGGCGACGACGTCCCGCGCGGGCGGCCTGCCCCCTATCTCATCTATCGCTCGATGGAAGCTGTCGGCATCGACAACGTGCACGAGGTCGCCACCCTGGGCGATACCGTGCTCGATCTGCAGGCGGGATACAACGCAGGCGTGCGTCTTAACATGGGCACGCTTTCCGGCGCTCACGGCCGGTCGAAGATGGAACGTGAACCGCATACGCATCTGCTGCAGAGCGTGGCCGACCTGCCGGCGCTGCTGCAGTCGATGTGATCAACGCGAAGGCGTCCGAAGGTTGATAGTAGAATGCGCCGTTCATTTCGGCGGCCCTCGTCTGACCCGCACTGAAACACCGGAGCTCACTCGTGCACATCCTCTGTCTCGACCTCGAAGGCGTCCTCGTTCCCGAAGTGTGGATCGAGTTTTCCAGGCGCACCGGAATTCCGGAACTCGCCCGCACCACGCGCGACGAACCGGATTACGACAAACTCATGCGGGGCCGGCTCGATATCCTGCGCGAGCGCAAGCTCGGGCTGCCGGACATCCAGGGCGTCATTGCCGGCATGGCGCCGATGCCGGGCGCACACCAGTTCCTCGACACGATGCGAGGCCGCTTCCAGGTGGTGATCCTTTCGGATACTTTCAGCCAGTTCGCGCAGCCCCTGATGCGCCAACTCGGTTGGCCGACCATCTTCTGCCACGAACTCGAAGTCGGGGCCGACGGCATGGTCGAGAACTATCGGCTGCGCATGAAGGATCACAAGCGCGAGGCCGTGCGCGCCTTCAAGGCGCTCAATTTCAAGACGATTGCCGCGGGCGATTCCTACAACGATGTCGCAATGCTCGGCGAGGCCCATGCGGGCATCCTGGTGCATCCGCCGGCGAACGTCATTGCCGAGTTCCCCCAGTTTCCGGTGACGAACAGCTATGCCGCCCTGGAAGCGCAGATCATGGAAGCCGCTGCTCGTACTTGAGGCATGGGCGCGCCGAATTCGACGATTGCCTCACGCACTGCCGAGGCGGGCGGCCCTGACGATGCCGATCACGATCATCGGGGCGGCAAAGCCGATCACGATTGCAGCGAGCAGCAGCACGCCGAGTTCGCTATAGTCCGCCGGCACCGTGATCTTCCCTGCGGCATCCCTGACTTCGCGCGTCACTGCGAGCATGCCGTTCAGGTGCTTGGTTCCCAACTGGGATGCCGATAGCGCAAGATTGGTGAACGACGCCATCACCGCGAAGTAGGTCGCCTTGAGCCGGGCCGGCGCAGAGTGTGCGATCCAGGCCAGCATGGGGATCATGGCAATCTGGCCCAGCGGGGATTCCAGCGCGGTATTGACCACGGCGATGAACCGGGCGTCGACCACGCCGCCGGTCATCGCGGCCGTCCAGTGATGGATGCCGTGATAGAGGCCCAGGATCGGCAGCGACAACAGCGTGCCGGCAATCGTGAGCGCCCCCACGACATACATGATGGAACGCTCGGCCATGAAGCGCCGGAAGAGGAACATGCCGAACAGCGTGAGTCCGGCACTGATGAAATCGAGCACGGCGAAGAACTGCTCGTCGAATTTCAACTCGTCGATCATCCACCAGCCGACGCCGGGGCCCGGCCCCGGAATCGCGCGAAAGACGAATATCACGATCGCCGTACCGAGCAGGGTGCGACGCGCCTGCGCATCCAGCTCGCGGGTGATGCGCCAGATGAGAAACGTCACGATGGCCATGGAGCCGGCAAAGACGATCTCTGCCGAATAGCGCCCCTTGCTGAAGCCCACGCTCAGGGTAAATACCACGAACGCAAGACTGCCGCCGAGGATCCACCAGTTCGGTCGCAACCCCTCCTCGCCGGGCATCGCACGCTCGATCGCACTCGCCGTAAGGCCCAGGTCCGCGAGCCGGCGCCTCTCGCGCCGCACGAGCATGCCCTGCAGCACGACACCGGCGATCGACACCATGGGAATCACGAGCGCCATGGCGTAGATGCGCGCATAGATCTGTGCCTTCTCGGCTTGCGGCAACGCCTGGGCGTCGCTGAACATGACGAGGTTCACGATCGAGACGATCAGACTGCCGCCGATGATCGCCACGCGCCCGAGCGTCTGCATCGTCGTATGCATGAGCTTTCGATCGGCGTCCGGAACCGCTTCACCGTTCGCGCCGATCCGAGGCACGGCTTCCACGGTCATGGCGTCGGCCACGACGTCTTGCACTACGTACCCCACCGGCGCGAGCAGGAATGCAAGGACGTACCAGGCATCGACCGGCATGACCGCGCGCATCGACTCGGTGTGAGCGATCAGCCCGTACATGATCAGGAGGCTCACACCGATCAGCGACGCACCGAGGTAGACGAGCAGCGACTTGAACCGCCACAACAAATCCACCAGATGACCGAGCGGCATCTTGAGGGCCCAGGGGATGCCGGCCCAGAAGCCCAGTGCAGCGAGAAACTCCGCCGAAAGTCCGAGATAATCCTTGACGAAAAAGGTACCGACGATGCCAGTCAATCCGGACACCCCGGCCGCCACGTAGACCATGAGCGGCGGCAGGTACGACAGACGCATTTCGCGTCCGAGACTGAGGATATTGCGGTCGAGCCAGTTCGTGATCGACATGATCCTCGGCAGCCGAGAGAACCCGACGGCCATCGATGGGTCAATAAGGCGTCGGAGTGTATCATCGACCCGCGTGACCACCTTCCGAATGAACCGACGACGCGCCCTCGGTCTGCTTGCCGGCGCGCTCGTCCACCCCCGAGTGAGTGCCATGGCCGAAACCACGCCGCTCTCGTCCCGACTCGCCGTCGCTTCCGGTCAGCGACTCCCCGTGGTGGGCCTCGGCACCTACCAGACCTTCGACGTCGCCTCGAACGCCCCGGAGCGCAGCGAGCTGAAGAACGTGCTCGCCACGCTGGTGAAGTCCGGCGGCACCGTGGTCGACTCCTCGCCGATGTACGGCCGTGCCGAGGGCGTCGTCGGCGAGCTGGCCGACGAACTCAAGCTTCAGTCCTCGCTTTTCCTGGCCACGAAAGTCTGGACGCGCGGCGCGCAGGCGGGCACTGCCCAGATGGAAGATTCGCTGCGCCTGCTGCGTACCCCCCGGATGGACCTCATGCAGGTCCATAACCTCGTCGACTGGCGAACCCACTTGAAAACACTGCAGTCCTGGCAGCATCAGGGCCGCATCCGCCACCTGGGCATCACCCACTACCATGCCGGCGCCTACGGCGAATTGATGGACGTGATGCGTACCCGCGCCTTCGCCTTCGTTCAGTTCAACTACTCGGTCGGCGAACGTGAAGCCGAAGAACGCCTGCTGCCGCTCGCGGCCGAACTCGGCATGGGCGTCCTGATCAATCGCCCCTTTGCACAGGGCGGCCTCTTTGCCCGCGTGCGCGGCAAGCCGCTGCCCGCCTGGGCATCCGAATTCGACTGCACGACGTGGGGTCAGTACTTCCTCAAGTGGATCCTCGGGCATCCGGCCGTCACCTGCGTCATCCCGGGTACGAGACGTGTAAGCCACCTTACCGACAATCTCGGCGCCGGCCAGGGTCGCCTGCCCGATGCCGCACAGAGGTCGCGGATGCTCACCTACCTGCAAACACTCTGACGCATGAAATACATCGCCCGATTGATCGTCGTCATCGCGGTACTCGTCGCAATGAGCGGCTGCAGTACCGTGAAGATCGCCTACAACCAGGCTGACCACATCGCCGCCTGGACGATCGACGATTACTTCGAACTCGACGCGGAGCAAAAGGCTGCGTTCAAATCCAGATTCGAACGCTTCCACGCCTGGCATCGCAGCACCCAGTTGCCCGAGTACGCCGAATTGCTCGAGTCGGCCCATCAACGCGTGAGCGCCGGCGCTTCTCCAATCGATGCGGAATGGTTATCGAGCGCTTTCCGGGCGCGACTGGAAACGATCACCCGGCATACCTACCAGGACGCCGCACTGTTTCTCTCGCGCTTGAGCGACGACCAGATCGCGGCGGCCCGCAAGGAAATGGACAAGCGGAACCGGAAATTCGCCCGCGAGCGCGGCCTGGGCGCCTCCGAGGACGAACAGCGCCGCCTGCAGGCAACGCGTCAGATCGAGCGCATCGAGCAGTGGACGGGTCCGCTCAGCGCCGCCCAGGAGGCCAAGGTCCGCGCCATGAGCCGTGGGCTGCCGCTCATCACGGAACTTCGCCACCAGGAGCGACTGCGCCGCCAGGACGAATTCCTGGCCCTCATGCAGCAACGAAGGAACGTTGACACCTTCGCACCTCGATTGCGCGACTGGGTCATCGACTGGGACAAGACACGGCCCGCA
>JBIKKL010000445.1:0-4537 GCA_044360365.1 Burkholderiales bacterium
TGACTTCGTCGGTCAGAAACGATGTGTACGCGGCAGTCATGAAGTGCAGTCCCTTGTTGAACATGGCGGGCGAGAGGCGTCCGCAGTCATCCACTGTAGCAGGGTTGCATCACATGCATCAATCGCGGCCCGACATGGAAGCGATCCGGCATCGGGTGGATATTGCGGCGCACCCAACATCCATCGGGTTCACCGGCTTTCGGATCCCCCTCTGGCCGCGACGGATCATGCCGGATCCGAAGCCGGAGCCTCGTATACAGCCGCAATGGAATACGAATGGCGATGGAATTTCGCGCAAGGCTTGAAATGCGCCATCGCTTGAGCTAGGTTCGTTGTTCGCTACGCACCCACTAAACTGTCTGATCGCAGTTCCCGCTGCAGCAGGCTCTGTGAGGCACGAGTACACGCAAACTGCTGGAGCATGTCGTTGGCCTTGGAAACCCGGTACGCAGCGCGCCGAGACTGGCCGGTCGAACGCCTCGTCGAGAGCGTTGCATCGCTGCTGACGGTCCGTCGGCGGCCGATGGCCCGCCAGCGCGTCACGTTCCTCGATACCTCCGATGGGCGCGTCGCCCGGGCCGGCGCATGCCTGACGATGACCTCGGATCCCGGCGGGAACCGGATTCATTGGCAGCAGGGCAATCAGCGCTTCGGTTGTACGCTGGGCGGCACGGTGCAGTTCGCATGGGATCTTCCAGCTGGCGCGGTCCGGCAGCGTATCGAACCGATCATCGAAACACGCCGTTTGCTGCCGCTCGCGCAAGCCGAGCAGGACGGCGTCACCCTCGAAGTGATGAATGAGACGCGCAAAACCATCGCACGCCTCCACATCGTTGCCGGACGAGCCCGTGGGCCGGGAGCGCGATCGCCCTGGCGGCCATTGCCGCCGTTTCTGACACTGAACGCGCTGCGTGGTTATGACGAGCAGTGCGCCGTCCCGATCGCGATCATCGACAGTCGTCCGGGGGTCGAAAGAACCGACCTTGCATTGAAGGCGCACGTGTTGCGCACGATCGGGGCCGCCGTGCCTCAGGACGTCTCGGTGTATCGAGTCGATCTCGATCCCGCGGTGCGCGCCGATGTCGGTTCGCTGAGAATGCTGCGCGAACTCCTGCGCATCGTTTCGGCAAACCATGCAGGTGTCGTCGACGGAATCGACAGCGAATTCCTGCACGATTTTCGCAGCGGTGTACGGCGCAGCCTCACGCTGATCGAGCAGATCGACGGTGCGCTTCCGCAAGCCGAGATCGATCTCTTGCAGACCGAGCTCTCCTGGCTGGTCCGCATTACCGGCCCGGCGCGCGATCTGGACGTGCTGCTCAGCGGATTGCGCTCCGAGTCGAAGCACCTCGACGAGAACCAGCAACGCAACATCGTCGCGGCTCTGGAGCAGGAGCGCACCCGAATGCAGGTCGCGCTCGCCGGGGCACTGACGAGCGAGCGATATCGCCAGCTGATCGCTCGCTGGACGCAACTCGCGTCGGTCGAGGCCACTGCCGGACCAGGCGAGGGATGCAGCGCACTGCCCCTCTCGACGATCATCGCTCAGCGCGGTGGGCGCCTCTACGAACGCACCCTTTGCGCCATCGAGCGCGTGCGCAGCGATACGCCGGCAGACGAACTGCGCCAGATCCACTGCAGCACGAACCGGCTTCGCGACCTGATCGATGCAGCCGTCGGCTTGTACGAAACCGAAGCACTGGCAGTTGTCCTGCGCGCGCTGAGTCGGCTGCAGACGGTATTGGGCGAATTCAACGACGCTTGCATCCAGGCGAGCTGGTTTCGCCAATACGCGGTGTCGTCCGATGCAGCGGGGCACAACGCCACCATGGCGAGTGAGATCGCCATGGCGCTCGCCGATGCAGCCAGCCGCCGCGCGCAAGCGCTGCGCAAGCCCGCGAACCAGCAGTTGTTGCGCTTCGGCGAGTCTGCGACTCGCGCTGCGTTCGAACGAATCTTCCACATCAAGCACCTAATCGAGATTGTGCAATGACGATCGTCGCGGTGTACAACATGAAAGGCGGCGTCGGCAAAACGACGTGCGCAGTCAACCTGGGTTATCTCTTCGCCGCGAGCGGACAGAAGACCTTGCTATGGGATCTCGACGCGCAAGCGGCCGCCACGTTCGCACTGCGCGTCAAACCCGAGGTCGCTCAGTTCGGCAAACCCGCGCTGCGCAACGCCCAGGTGTTCATCGAAGCCATCCGCGAGACCGATCACCTCAATCTCGACCTGCTGCCGGCCGACTTCTCGTATCGCAACCTGGATCGGTTCCTCGATCAGCTCGAAGATCCGAAGCGCGTGATGCGCCAGATGCTGACGCAGCTCGGTGAAGCGTATGGCCTGGTGCTGCTCGATTGCCCCGCCGGATTCTCGGCACTGAGCGAAGCGGTCATCGCGTGCGCCGATGTGCTGCTGGTACCGACCATTCCAAGCACCCTGTCGCTGCGCACACTGCTGCGCCTGGCTCAAACCCTGGATCACGATGCACCCGCACTGCTGCCGTTCATCTCCATGGTGGACCGTCGCAAGGCCCTGCATCGCAGCCTCTCGCAATGGGCCGAGCGGCATCCGGAGCTGTTTCTCCACGAGCAGATTCCATATGCCAGCAGTGTCGAACAGGTGAGTGTGCGGCGCGCCCCGGTTCCGATCTACGATGCAAGCGACCCGGCAGCCAAGGCGTTCACGGGCCTGTGGCGGGAGGTTGACGCACATCTTTCACGACTGGCGAAAACAGGCGCGCCGCCGATGGCGGCCCCGTCCGTTTACGCCAGGACGCTCGACGATCTTCTCAGCACGCTGATCACCGATGTACCTGTGCATGCCAACGCCCGCTCGCAAAGTGCGGCGCGCAAGGACACGGCAAACGCGATGGACCACGACGGGGCGCAAGTTGCGTTCGCGGTCGACAGCATCGACGATTTCCAGCGGTTGCGGCGAGCGCTGGACAAAGCCCACCCCAGCCGAGCCGCGAGTTATCTCACGCACACCTTCGATACTCACGAAGCAACGTTGCGCCTTGCAGGCTACCGCGTGCAACTCATCGAGGAGCCGGAACGGTTTCTGATCGCGGTGGTGAAGGCCCGGGCCACCCAGAACGAGGAACTGATCTATCCCAGAGAACAGCGCTCGGCGAAAATCGACGCCGCCTGGGCTGCCCAGATGCTCGCCGGGCAGCTTTCCCCGCTTACCGTGATCGAGCGGCGGATCCACCATCCGCTTGCCGCGGAGCTGCGCGCACTGACGGCAGATCTTCCCCTCGCCCGAGTGGCGTCGAGCGAGCACAAGAGTCTGCGGCTCGGCCCCGTCGAGTTTGCCGAAGGAGAAGAATCCGCTTCGATCCACCTCGAATTCGACTGCGCCGAGATCGCCGGTGCCGAACCCTCCTATTGCGTGATCGCGAGCGGTCTGGGTGACGAGACTCGAACCGCAGTCCGCCTGCTCGGTGCATGGCGCAAGCGTGCCGGTGTATGCAGGCTTTTCGAGCTGCCGGCGTCCGCGCAATTCACGGGGCTGGCTAAACCCGCGCAGGTCGCCAGTGCGGCGAGCGACTCCTTCACCCCGGTGAACGAATGAGCCAGTGATGCCAGACGGGGTCACATCATTTGCGCGATCCGCACTTATGCTACGAATCTCCGACTCAGAACACTAGCCGCTTGTCGGACCTGCTTTAGCCATAACGGCGAACTCTCGCGGGGACATCCCCAGCGAGCGACGGAACATGACGGAGAACGCACTTGCGCTCTCGTAGCCGAGATCGATCGCCACGGTCGTCACGGTCGAACCTTCCACCAGACGTCGCACCGCTTCCAGCAACACGGCCTGCTTCTTCCAGCGCGCGAAGCTGATACCCGTCTCCTGCAGGAAACGGCGATAGAGCGTCTTCTGGCTCATCGTCTCGTGGAGATCGCAGCAAAGGTCCGGGGCCGAACCAGACATGTGCCCCAGGAGCGATTCGCAGAGATCCACCAGATCATGGCTTTCTGGAAAAGGCAGATCCAGCGCACAGGGCCGCAGTCGTTGCATCTCGCTAAGCAGCAGAGGAATCACCAGTGCCTGGACCATTGCATCGTCATCGTTGGTCGACACGCTGGCGGCTCGCACGATCAGCTCGCGCAACAGGGGGCTGACTTCGAGAACCTGGCAATCGGCAGCCATGCCTGCCGCGTTCGCGTCGTCGACATAGAGGCTATGCATGCGCACGACGCCGTACATCTGGATTTCGTGCACCGTTTGTGCGGGCACCCACAACGCACGGCTCGGCGGCACGATCCACGCGCGGCGCGCTGTTCGTACGCGCATCGTGCCCTCCAGGGCGAAGGCGAACTGTGACCGTGCGTGCCAGTGCGGTTCGATCCGATGACCGCGCGGGTAGGTCGTGCGCAACGTCAACACCGCTCGTTGCGGATCTCCGCGGATGCGCCGCTCGACCGCCGAAGCGGCACGGCGGTGTCGCGGCGCTGGTCGTACCCTTGTGTCCATTTCTCGATAGTTTCACACAAAACGTCGAATGCCGACCGACGCATTTCGATTCACA
>JBIKKL010000447.1:0-4523 GCA_044360365.1 Burkholderiales bacterium
GCGTAAACCACTTGCGTGGAGGAGGATAGGAGGTAACTCAACTTCGAGAGAGATCTTAATCTCGTCGTCATTCGAGAATAATCCGGAATAGCGGGCAAGAAGGTCGGTAAATCGCGGCTTGGCGCACTCGTTTCAGGAATGGTCGACTACTTTCGACCGCCATCCGCGTGCGATTGCGCGACGGCCGCGGAAAGCGGGCGACGTCTGCGCGCCAGCGCCAATGCGGCCAGTACGCAGCAGATGCCACCGACGGCGATCGTAGCCGGTGCGCCGATACGATCGGCCGCTGCTCCTGCCACGAGTCCTCCCAGGGGCGCCACCCCCAGAAAGGCCGCGGTGTAGAGACTCATCACGCGGCCGCGCACGTGATCCTCGACGAGGGTCTGCAGGATCATGCTGATCGATACCGTCGTCAGCAGGATGCCGAAACCGGTCACCGCCATCAGCGCGAGCGAGAGCGGAAACCAACGCGTCAGTGAGAACACGACGAGCGCGCATCCTGCACAGCCTGTCGCGACCGCGATCAGCGGTATGAGTCCCTTCATCCCCGACCGTGCGGACAGAAACACGGTGCCCAGCACGGCCCCGAGCCCGGAAGCGGCCACGAGAAAGCCGAGAGTCTGTGGTCCGCCGTCGAACGCTTCGCGCACGAATGCCGGCATGAGGGGCTGGTACGGAGTCGCCATGAAACTCACCACGGCAAGCACGATGAGCAAGACGCGTATCGGGCGCGCCTGCCATGCATAACGCGCGCCTTCTTGCAGATCTCGCCACATCGCCCGACGTTCGATGCGCTGTGTACCGGGGCGGCGCGGAATGGCCATCAGCGTGCCGAGCACGATGAAATACATCATTCCGTTGATGAGGAAACAGACGGATTCGCTGAATACGGCGATCACCACGCCGGCGATCGAAGGCCCGACCAGTCGACCCGCACTGCCCATGAAGGAAGTGACTGCCACGGCGTTCGGCAGATCCTCCCGCGAAGCGAGCAGTTCGGGGAGCAAAGCGTGTCGCACGGGCAATTCGATGGCCACCGTCATGCCGAGGAAGATGCCGAGTACGATCATGTGCCACGGCTGAATGATGTCGAAGAAGGCTAGGCCTGCCATCACGAAGGCCTGCACGAGCTGCAGCGTCTGCACGATGAAGAAAGCGCGATGGCGGTTGACCCGGTCGGCCATGGCTCCCGCAATCGGGCCGAGGATCAGTACGGGTATCTGCGAAGCGAACACCGTGACGCCGAGCAGGAGCGCCGAGCCGGTGAGCCGATACATCAGCCAGTGCACCGCAATCTGCTGAATCCAGTAGCCCAGGATGCCCGCCGCCTGACCGAAGACGAACAACGCAAAGTCGCGATGACGCAGTGCGCGGAAGGGATGCTGCAAGCGCGATCCAGGCAAACGGGGGAGTGTGCGATTCTAAGCCTTTCCGTCCGGGTTGCCGGCGCAGTGAGTGGTTGATCGTCCTTTTGGCCGAGGATTCCGCTCGCGCTGCGCGCCACCCTTCGCTTTTCACAGTTCACCGTTCACCGCGGCGCGTGGGCCCCGCCCCCGCCTTGCTCGCCCTTAAGGAACCGGGCACACTTCGGCGGCTTTTGGAAAGGACGGGAAACGAACCATGCGAATCGCCATACTCGACGACTATCAGGATGCCGCCCGGCGCCTCGCCTGCTTCAGCCGATTGAAGGGGCATGACTTCATCAGTCTGACCGAGCACGTGCGCGATCCCAAGGAACTCGGGCGCAGGCTCGACGGCGTCGAAGCCATCGTGCTCATCCAGCAGCGTATGCGCATGCCGCGTGAAGCGATCGACCAACTGCGTACCGTCAGGCTCATCAGCCAGACCGGTCGGCGCACGACGCACATCGACGTCGAGGCGTGCACGCAGAAGGGCATCGCAGTATGCGCGGGCGGCGTCAGCAATTCGTACACCACTGCGGAGTTCACCTGGGGGCTGCTCCTGGCGGCTGTGCGCCATATTCCGCTCGAAGTGCAGGCCCTCAAGTCGGGCCGCTGGCAGTCCACCGTGGGCACGCAGTTGTACGGTCGCACGCTCGGCGTGTACGCCTACGGCAAGATCGGCAGCCTCGTCGCCAACTATGGCCGTGCGTTCGGCATGAAGGTCGTGTGCTGGGGGCGCGAAGGATCGACGACGCGTGCACGCCAGGACGGCTTCGAGATCGCGCCGAGCCGGGAAGCGTTCTTCGAGTCCTGCGACTTCGTCTCGCTGCATCTGCCGCTCAACAAGGAGACGCGCGGCATCGTCACAGCCGAAGATCTCGCCCGGATGCAGCCGCACGCGCTGCTCGTCAATACCAGTCGGTCCGGGCTGATCGGCGACACGGTGCTCGCCGATGCATTGAAGACGGGGCGCCCGGGGCGCGCAGCCGTCGACGTCTACGACGACGAGCCTGTCCTCGGGGCGAGCAATCCGCTGCTGCAGCTCGACAACTGCCTGTGCACGCCGCACCTGGGCTACGTCGAGCAGGATACCTACGAGAGCTACATCGGTTCGGCGTTCGATCAAGTGGTCGCGTACGCAGCAGGCAAGCCGATCAACGTCGTCAATCCGGAGGCGCTCGCGCGCTGATCGGCGTTGCCGCGAAAGAACAATCGGCCGGACTGACGGCCGGGAGGAGCAGTGGAGCGTTCAAACATCATGCATTGCGTGCTGCGCGTCAACGCGGCACGACGAACGGCGTTGAAGTCACGACGCATGCGCCTTGAGCCGCGCCTCGGCGCGGCAGGCGGCTTCGACCCTAACCCGATCCCCAAGACGGCCTAAACGCCGACTCCCTGCCACCACCGACCGACGGTTTTCCAATGCTCATCTACGCCGCAACGATCTTCGTCAGCGCCTTTCTGCTCTTCCTCGTGCAACCGGTCATCGCCAAGCAGATTCTGCCCTGGTTCGGCGGCTCGGCGGCGGTCTGGACGACCTGTCTCGTCTTCTTTCAGTTTCTGCTGCTGTTCGGCTACGCGTATGCAGATGTCACGACACGGCACATGAAGCCGAAGAGCCAGGTACGGCTCCATGTTGCGTTGCTCCTGATCAGTCTTGCCGTACTGCCGATCATTCCGGATGCCGTATGGAAGCCCGCGGGGGAGGAAGAGCCGACGCTGCGCATCCTGGGTTTGCTGGCTGCAACGATCGGGCTGCCGTACTTCCTGCTGTCCACGACCGGACCGCTCGTGCAGGCGTGGTTCGCGCGCAGCTTTCCGAGCGGCACCGTGTATCGTCTGTTCGCCCTGTCCAACTTTGCATCTCTGCTGGCGCTGATCGCGTATCCCCCCTTGTTCGAGCCGTGGATCCCGACGCGCGCGCAGTCGATAGGCTGGAGTGTCGGTTACGTCCTCTTCGTGGGATTGTGCGCTGCGGCCGGCTTCTTCAGCTTGCGCGCAAGCCAAGGGCAGTCGGCAACGGTATTGGCGCCTGCCGAGTCGGGATCGCCGAACGATGCGCCTCCCCCGAGAACGCGGGACTACGTCCTGTGGCTGCTGCTCTCGGCGATGGGTTCGTACATGTTGCTCGGCGCGACGAGCCACATCACTCAAAACGTGGCGTCGGTGCCGTTCCTCTGGATTCTTCCGCTGGTGCTGTACCTCGTGACCTTCATCCTGTGTTTCGAAGGCAGCCGCTGGTATCAGCGCCGCTTCTTCCTCGGACCGCTGGCGGTCATCGTCGTCGCGATGGCCTGGGGCTTGAACGCAGGCGGCGATCTCATGGAAGTCACTCATGCCGTGCCGCTGTACTGCGCGGGCCTCTTCGTCTGCTGCATGTTCTATCACGGCGAGCTTGCGAACATGAAGCCGGCGCCGCGCTACCTCACGCGCTTCTATCTGATGGTTTCGCTGGGCGGTGCCCTGGGCGGTTTGTTCATCGGCGTCCTGGCGCCACTGGTTTTCATCACCTACTACGAGTTCGGTGCCGGGCTCGTCGTGACCGCATTGCTTGCGGTTTATGTCCTCTGGCCGTTGCCGAAGTGGATCCCGGCAACGGCACTGGGTATCGCCCTCGTCAGCGCGTACAACGTGAAGCTCTATATCGATGACCTCAAGCGCGGCACGATCCTGATGACTCGCAGCTTCTATGGCACCCTGCGCGTGAAGGATACCGGGCCGGCTGACGAGCCGACGACCGTGCGTCGCCTGATGCACGGTGTGATCATGCACGGCGAGCAGTACCTCGAGCCGAACCTCAAGGGCCAGCCGACCACCTACTATGGGCCCGATTCCGGCGTGGGCATCGCGATACGTCGCTACCGCGATCGTCCGTTGCGACTCGGCGTCATCGGGTTGGGCACCGGTACGATGGCGGCCTGGGGCAAGCCCGGAGATACGTTCCGGTTCTATGAGCTGGATCCGCAGGTGCTGGACGTCGCTCAGCGACAGTTCACGTATCTCTCGGACAGCAAGGCCAAGATCGAAACGGCGCTCGGGGATGCCCGCCTCAATCTGGAACGAGAGCCGCCGCACCAGTTCGACATCCTGGCGATCGATGCCTTCTCGAGCGACTCGATC
>JBIKKL010000038.1:0-15571 GCA_044360365.1 Burkholderiales bacterium
TTGCGCGCATGCATAGACATCATGCGCCAGGCGTTCGCGCTGCCGCTCTATCGCGCGTGGCTCGCTTCACGCGGCAACTGTCAGGAGATCATGCTCGGGTACTCCGACAGCAACAAGGACGGCGGCTATCTCATGTCGAACTGGTCGCTGTACCAGGCCGAGTTGGGGCTCGTCGATCTGTGTCGGGAATTCGGTGTGAAGCTGCGCCTCTTCCATGGCCGCGGCGGGTCGGTCGGGCGCGGCGGCGGCCCGAGCTACGATGCCATACTTGCGCAACCGCCGAACAGCGTGAACGGCATGGTGCGTCTCACCGAACAGGGCGAGGTGATCGCAAGCAAGTACGCAGATGCCGACCAGGGACGAAGAAACATGGAAACCCTGGTCGCCGCAACCCTCGAGGCCAGTCTTCTGCCGCACGCGGAGTCGGTCGCAGACGTGGCGCGATATCGTGGAATCATGCAGGAATTCGCCGCGCTCTCCTACGAGGCTTACGGCGAACTCGTGCGCGAGACGCCGGGCTTTCTCGACTACTTCGTGGCATCGACCCCGATCGCCGAGATCGCGGAACTGAACATCGGCAGTCGTCCTGCGTCCCGTCGCGCGACGGTGAGCCTCGATGACTTGCGCGCCATTCCCTGGGTGTTCAGCTGGAGCCAGTGTCGATTGATCCTGCCGGGCTGGTACGGGTTCGGCAGCGCGATGACGCGCATGATCGACGCGGGCAGTTGCAGCATCGAGGAACTGAAGGCCATGGCTGCCAGTTGGCCGTTGTTTCGAACGCTGCTCTCGAACATGGACATGGTGCTCGCCAAGACGGATCTCGGGATCGCGTCGCGCTATGCCGAACTGGTGGAGGACGCCGAGCTTCGGGATCGCGTTTGGGCGCGCCTCAGGACCGAGTGGGAACTCACGCGCGACGGCTTTCTCGCCATCACGGGCGGCAGCGACTTCCTGAGCGACAACCCGGTGCTCGCGCGCGCGATCCGCGAACGATGCGCTTATCTCGACCCGCTCAACCACCTGCAGATCGAACTCCTGAAGCGCTATCGCAGCGGGGACCGGGACGAACGCGTGAAGCGCGCCATTCATCTCACGATCAATGGCGTGGCCGCAGGGCTTCGCAACAGCGGCTGATTCATCCTTCGTTTGCGTTCGGGAGTCGCCGGCCCTGCCGATACGCGCTTCAAGAAGTGACGTACAAGAAAGTTTATTGACTGATAGGATTGACATCCGGTCGATCGCCGAAACACAATGCGCGCATCATGCCCCTGGGTCTGCTTCGATTTGCACTGAGCCGTTCCCACCCCGAACCCCGGATGTTCAGGGTGCCGGCCGCGCTCAAGCCGAAGTACGACGTCGTGATCATCGGCGGCGGCGGTCACGGCTTGGCGGCTGCGTACTACCTGACGCATCGCCATGGCATCACCGACGTCTGCGTGCTGGAACAGAACTACATCGGTAGCGGCAACACGGGCCGCAACACCACGATCATCCGCTCGAACTACCTCACCCCCGAGGGGGTGGCGTTCTACGATCAGAGCGTGCGCCTTTGGCAGGATCTCTCGGGCGAGTTCGACCTCAATCTGTTCTACGCCAATCGCGGTCACTTCACGCTGGCTCACACGGACGCCAGCATGCGCACCATGCGCTGGCGCGCCGAGGTGAACAAGCACCTGGGGGTCGACAGCGAAGTGGTCGACGCTCGTGCCGTGAAGGAGGCCATTCCCTCGATCGACATCGAGTGCGCCGGTCACGCGCCCATCCTCGGGGCACTCTATCACGCGCCGGGTTCGATCGCCCGTCACGACGCCGTGGCCTGGGGCTACGGCCGCGGCGCCGACAGCCGAGGCGTCGAGATCCACCAGCAGACCCGGGTCACGGCCATCGATGTGCGGGCAGGCAAGGTGGTCGGCGTGCAGACGAATCGAGGCCGCATCGCAACGGGCAAGGTACTGTGCGCCGTCGCCGGGTCGACGCCGCGACTGACGAACATGGTGGGGCTGCGCACGCCGATCGTGATTCATCCGCTGCAGGCGATGGTCTCCGAACCGCTCAAGCCCTGGCTCGACCCGGTCATCGTCTCGGGCAGCCTGCACGTCTATGTCAGCCAGTCCGCGCGCGGCGAACTCGTGATGGGCGCCTCGCTCGACCCGTACGAACTGCACTCGACGCGCTCGACGCTGCCCTTCGTGGAGGAACTGTGCGCGCACATGCTGGACATGTTTCCGTTCCTGTCCGGGGTGAAGGTCAATCGGCAGTGGGCCGGCATGGCCGACATGACGCCGGATTTCGCTCCCATCATGGGCAGGACGCCCATCGAGGGCTTCTATCTCGATGCCGGGTGGGGCACGTGGGGATTCAAGGCCACGCCGGTATCAGGCATGACGATGGCGCACACCGTGGCGAACGATAGCAATCATCCGCTCATCGAGGCATTCGGGCTCGACCGCTTCGAGAACTATCGGTTGACCGGGGAGAAGGGCGCCGCTTCCGTCGGCCACTGACGCGATGAAGATCATTGCCTGTCCCATCAATGGCCCGCGTCCGGTTTCCGAGTTCGTTTACGGCGGCGAGGTGCGCGAGATGCCTGACCCGAACACCGCCACCGACGCGCAGTGGGCCGACTACGTGTTCAATCGCAACGGGGCGCCCGGCGTCAGGAAGGAATGGTGGTATCACGCACCGAGCGGCACCTGGCTGATCATCGAGCGCGATACGCTGCAGGACGAAATCAGGCGAGTCTGCCTGCCCGGGAGGGAGACCGCGTGATGCGCCGCCTGCCTCCCGTAGAAGGCGAGCACATCGATCGTGCGCGCCCGGTCGAGTTCGCCTTCGAGGGGCGGCGCTATCGGGGCTTCGTCGGCGATACCGTTTCGAGCGCGCTGCTTGCCAACGGCGTCGGCATACTCGGGCGCAGCTTCAAGTATCACCGCCCCCGGGGCGTGATGTCGATGGCGAATCACGACGTCAATGCCATGGTCCAGTGGGGCGAGAAGCTCAACCTGCGCGCCGATATCGAACCGTTGTGCGAGGGCATGGACCTCGTTGCGGTCAATACCCAGGGCGGGCTCGCGCACGATCGGGCGCGTCACATCGAACGATTCTCGCGCTTCCTGCCGGTCGGCTTCTATTACAAGGCTTTTCATTCGAAGCACTGGTTCCCGCGCTGGGAGCGCATGTTCCGCGCGCTCACCGGGCTCGGCAAGGTGCACGCGGATGCGCCCAGGCAGCGCACGGCCAAGCGCTACGGGTTCTGCGATGTGCTCGTCATCGGTGGCGGGCCGAGCGGATTGGCCGCGGCTCTCAAGGCAGCGAGTGCGGGCGCGGCGACCGTTCTCGTCGACGAGAACGCGCAGTTGGGCGGCAGCGGCGCGTTTGCACTTGGGAGCGACCCGAAGCGGCACGGACTTGTCGCGGATCTGGTGCGGCGCGTGCATGCCGAGCCGCGAATCAGTGTGCGCTGTTCGACGGTCGCCGCGGCATGCTATGCCGATCGTTGGATCGCGCTGGTCGACGCGAAGCGCATGACGAAGATGCGGGCGCGCAGTGTCGTGGTCGCCACCGGCGCCTACGAGCAACCGGCGGTGTTTCGCAACAACGACGTGCCGGGCGTCATGCTGGCTTCGGCGGCGCAGCGGCTCATTCGACGGTATGCGGTCAAGCCGTTCGATCGGGCGGTCGTCCTGACCGCCAATGCGGACGGTTATCGCGCCGCGCTCGATCTCGCCGCGAACGGCATCGATGTCGCCACGCTGGTGGACATGAACGTGTCCCCATGCGATTCGGACTTGGCAAGCCGGGTAAGGGAGATCGGCATACGCATCGCCACCGGCTCGTGCATCTCGGAAGCCTGCGGGCGCGGCGGCGTGCAGTCGGTCAAGATTGCTCCTTTCGATATGGCGGCAGGTGTCGCGGCGGGGGCCGGCGAAGAGATCGCGTGCGATGGTGTTGCCGTCGCTGTCGGCTGGATGCCTGCGGTGAACCTGCTTTGTCACGTCGGTGCGCAGCTTCGCTACGTGAAGGAGATCGAGCAGCTGGTGCCTGCGGCGTGCCCGGAAGGTTACTTCGCGGCCGGAAGGGTCAATGGCATACACGATTTCGATCACAGGCTCGCCGACGGCGAACGTGCAGCGACCGCGGCACTGTCGTATCTGGGGATGCAGACCGATGCGCCCAATGTCGCGGTGAGCTTGCCGGCGAGCTCGCCTTCCCATCCGTATCCCGTCGTCGCGCATCCGCAAGGGGCCAACTTCGTGGATTTCGACGAGGACCTCGTGCTCGCCGATCTGTGCAACGCTGCGCAGGAAGGCTTCGACAGCATCGAGCTGCTCAAGCGCTTCTCCACGGTCGGCATGGGGCCGTCCCAGGGCAAGCATTCGAACATGAATGCGATTCGCGTCCTGGCAAGGATCCGGGGCGAGCCGGTCGAGCAGGTCGGTACGACGACCGCGCGGCCTTTCGTGCATCCCGTGCCGATGGCCATCCTCGCCGGCAAGGGTTTTCATGCCCATCGCGAGACGCCACTGCATGAGCGTCATCAAGCGCTTGGTGCGAGCTTTGTTCGAGCGGGCGACTGGATGCGTCCCGAGTACTACCGCCGCGACGGTGCAGACCGCGCAGCGTGTATCCGTGAAGAGGTGGCCGCGGTCCGTGACGCCGTGGGCATCATCGACGTCGGCACGCTCGGCAAGATCGAGGTGATCGGTCCCGATGCGGCCGAGTTCATCGAGCGCGTCTACACGGGGCGATTCGCCAATCTGCGCGTCGGCATGACGCGCTACGCGCTCATGGTCGACGAGAGCGGCGTGATCATCGACGACGGCATCGTCGGGCGCTTGAGCGACGAGCGCTTCTATCTCACGACGACCACGTCGGCGTCCGCGACGGTGTATCGCGAGATGCAGCGCTGGAACGCGATCTGGCGGCTGCGCTGCGGGATCGTGAACGCAACCGGGCATCGGGGCGCGATCAATGTGGCCGGGCCGTTGTCCCGCAATCTCCTTGCATCGCTCACCTCGGCCGACGTCGGCGCAGCAGCCTTTCCCTATCTCGGGCTGCGCGAGATCGAGGTGGCTGGCATTCCCGTGCGCGCCATGCGCGTCGGTTTCGTGGGCGAACTCGGCTACGAGTTGCATGCGCCCGCGGATCGCTCGCTCGCGCTTTGGGATGCGCTCGTCGAAGCCGGCGCTCGGCACGGCATACGCGCCTTCGGCGTGGAGGCGCAGCGTCTGCTGAGACTGGAGAAGGGCCACATCATCATCGGTCAGGACACCGACGGTCTGACCACCCCGAGCGAAGCCGCGTGCGAATGGGCCGTGCGCATGGACAAGCCGTTCTTCGTCGGGCAGCGCAGCTTGCGCATCATCCAAGGCAAGCCGTTGCGGCAACGGCTGACCGGCTTCGAACTGCTGCCCGGGGAGGGTGCGGATCAGGTGGCGGATTGTCATCTCGTCATCGAAGGCGGTGCCATTGCAGGTCGAGTCACGAGCGTGTCCTACAGCCCTGTGCTGGGCAGGCACATCGGACTCGCGATGCTCGATCCCAAGATCGTTCAGCGCGACGGGTTCAGCATTCGTGTGACCGACGGCCGCATGGTGGCGGCGCGGATCGTGTCCACGCCGTTTTACGATCCGAAGGCCGAGCGTCAGAAAGCCGAGGTGCCGGTGTGAGACGCTCTCCGCTGCACGCCCAGCACGCGCGGCACTGTGCCGAATGGATCACGATCAATGGGATGGTGATGCCATCGCGCTATGAATCCGGCAGCGCTGCCGAGCACGTCGTACTCGCCGACGTAAGCTGCGGCATGCGCGCGGGCTTGAAGGGGAGTGGTGCGTCAGCGTGGCTGGCGAGTCGGGGAATAGCCGTGCCAGGGCGACCCAACAGCTGGGTCCGCACCGAAGCAGGAAGCCTGATCGCCCGTCTCGGCGAGGCGGAGTTTCTCCTCGAAGACATGCAGGCTCCCGGCATCGCTTCAGCCGTCGGAAACGAACTCAGCGGCGAGCCTGGCGATGTCTATCCGGTGCTGCGCCAGGACCTATCGCTGCTGCTCCATGGCCAACGTGCGGCCAGCGTGCTGCTCGAAACCTGCAGCCTCGATTTTCGCGATCTGAAGACGGAGCGCGGCGATCTTGCGCTGACATCGATGCTCGGTGTCTCCGTGCTCGTCGTGCCCGTTGGCATCGCGCCGGCGGCGTATCGCATCTGGGCCGATCCGAGTTTCGGTCCGTACCTCTGGGACACCCTCCTGGAGATTGTGGCATCTCATGGCGGCGGTGCGGCGGGCTGGTCTCAGCTCGATGCGCGTTGCCTGGTCTGAGTCGACGAGTTCGAGAACCCCGGGAGCCGACCATGGATAGGGACGCAGCGAAACGCTACTTGCAGGACAACGACGTCAAGCTGGTGCTGGCGCAGTTCGTCGACATTCACGGCGCAGCCAAGGCGAAGGCCGTGCCCGCTGCGCATCTCGACATGGTCCTCGACGATGGCGCCGGATTCGCAGGTTTTGCGGTCTGGGGCCTGGGCATGGGGCCCCATGGCCCGGACTACATGGGCGTGGGCGATCTGTCGACGCTTTCGCTGATGCCATGGGCGCCGGGGTTCGGGCGCATCGCCTGCGACGGACACGTGCACGGCAAGCCCTACGCCTTCTGTTCGCGCGTTGCGCTGAAAGCCCAGCTGGGCAAGCTCGCGGCACGCGGGATGACGATGTACACCGGCATCGAGCCCGAGTTCATGCTGCTGCGTCGTCGTGCCGACGGCGGCGTCGAGCCCTTCGACGGCACCGATCTGCTCGACAAGCCGTGCTACGACTACAAGGGCCTTGCCCGCGCTGCACCGTTTTTGGAAAAACTATCGCAGAGCCTGCGCGATGTCGGCATCGACGTGTACCAGATCGATCACGAGGATGCCAACGGACAGTTCGAAGTGAACTTCAGCTATGCGGATGCATTGCGCAGCGCGGACAGCTTCACCTTCTTCAAGATGGCCGCCTCCGAGATCGCACGTTCGATGGACATGGTGTTCACGCTCATGCCCAAGCCTTTCTCCGACCGAACGGGAACCGGCGCGCACTTCCACATCTCGCTCGGCACCGAGAGCGTCAGGAATGTCTTCTACGACGCCGGCGACAAGCACGGCCTGGGGCTTTCGCAGACCGCGTATCACTTTCTCGGCGGCATCCTCGCGCATGCACGCGCGCTTGCGGCAGTCCTTGCGCCTTCGGTCAATTCCTACAAGCGTCTCGTGGTCGGGCGCTCGCTTTCGGGTGCCACCTGGGCACCTGCATACATCACCTATGGCGACAACAACCGGACGGCCTGCGTGCGCATCCCCCATGGGCGCCTGGAATTGCGCCTGCCCGACGGCTCCTGCAATCCGTATCTCGCGAGCGCGGCAATCCTCGCGGCAGGGCTCGACGGCATCGACCGCAAACTCGACCCTGGCGCACCGAACAACACCAATCTCTACGAATGGAACCAGGCACAACTCGACGAGGCCGGCATCGGCCTGCTGCCGCAAACGCTGGGCGAAGCCCTCGACGCGCTCGCCGCGGACCCGGTCGTTCAAGCCGGACTCGGCGACGATCTCGCCGCGGAGTTCCTGCGGCTGAAGCGTCTGGAGTGGGTGGAGTACTGCCGCCACGTCAGCGACTGGGAACGGCAGCGCTATCTCGAATTCTTTTGAAGGAAGTCGTTCGATGTGCGGAATCGTAGGCCTGATGATCAAGAAGCCGGCACTGCGCAGCCGGCTGGGCGAACTGGCCACGCCCATGCTGATCGGCATGACCGAGCGCGGCCCGGACTCGGCCGGGCTGGCCGTCTTCACCGATCCCGTGCCGGGGGAGCAGCGCAAGTACAGCCTCTACAGTGGGGTGGGCAGCGCCGATTGGGAGGGTGTGCGAGCAAATGCGTCGACGGTGTCGGGAGGCGCCACGATCACGGTGCAGGCGAACCACGCCGTCCTCTGCACGGGCGCGCCGGTGGATGTCGTGCGCGCATGGCTCAAACGCGAGCATCCGCGGCTGCATCTGCTTTCGGTCGGCAAGCGCATCGATCTCTATAAGGACATCGGTGCTCCGGCCGTCGTGGCCGAGCGCTATGACTTCGCGCATCTCACGGGAACGCATGTCGTCGCGCACACCCGCATGGCGACCGAGTCCGCCGTGACGCCTGCGCACGCGCATCCGTTTACCGCCGGCGAAGACTTCTGCCTCGTACACAACGGCTCGCTCTCGAATCCGTACCAGATCCGGCGCAAGCTCGAACCGCGCGGGATCGCGTTCGATACCGACAACGACACCGAAGCCGCCACGCGGTTTCTCGAATGGCGATTGCGTGAAGGGGACGATCTCGAAACCGCCCTGCGCGCCGGTTTCGAGGAGCTGGATGGTTTCTACACCTTCCTCATGGGGACGGCCGACAGCCTTGCGTTGGTGCGCGATGCTTTTGCGTGCAAGCCCGCGATCGTGGCCGAGACGGACGACTACGTGGCTGTCTCGTCGGAGTTTCGCTCGCTCGCCGCGCTGCCCGGCGTGAAGCATGCGCACCTGTTCGAACCCAAGCCCGAGGAGCTCTACGTATGGCGAGCGTGACGTTCGATCTCGCAGCGACACCGCTGCGTGCCTTGAACCAGTATCTGCATGGATCGCTTGCTCGAGAGACACAGGTGATCGTCCGCAATCCGGATGGCGCACACAACATCGCCGTGGGTGTCGATGCACCCATCTCGATCGAAATCCAGGGACACGCAGGTTACTACGCGGCCGGGATGAACCAGCAGGCGCACGTCGTGATCGACGGCAATGCAGGGCCGGGCGTCGCCGAAGGCATGACATCCGGTGTCGTCCACGTGCGTGGTTTCGCCTCCGTGGCGGCCGGCGCCGCGGCGCATGGCGGTCTGCTCATCATCGATGGCGATGCATCCCTGCGCTGCGGCATCTCCATCAAGGGGATCGACATCGTCGTCGGCGGCAGCGTGGGCGATTATTCCGCGTTCATGGCGCAGGCCGGGCGGCTCGTCGTCTGCGGGGATGCCGGCGATGGCCTGGGAGATTCGCTCTACGAGGCCGTCATCTATGTTCGCGGCCGCATCAAGTCGCTCGGCGCGGATGCCCGTGAAGAGCCGATGAGCGAAGAGGACGTGCGTGTCGTCGGCGAACTGCTCGCGCGGGCCGGGCTGGAACACGATCCTCGTTCATTCAAGCGCGTGGCCTCCAAGCGCGAGCTCTACCACTGGAACGCCGACGCCAATCAGGAATATTGACCGGATCGGACACGCTCATGAGCATGAACTCTACCGACGATCTCGCCCCGAAACGTCTGCGGCGCGAAGAGAGCAGCAGCTACGACCGCGCCGTCCTCGATTACATTCACGACGCAGCCGCTCATGGCCTCTACGAAATCCGCGGTCTCGGAGCGAAGCGTCGACTGCCGCACTTCGACGATCTGCTCTTCCTGGGCGCAAGCCTCTCCCGTTATCCCCTCGAAGGCTATCGCGAACGCTGCGAGACCCGCACGATCCTCGGTACCCGCTATGCGCAGAAGCCGGTGGAACTCGCCATCCCGATCACCATAGCCGGCATGAGCTTCGGGGCGTTGTCGGCGAACGTCAAGGAAGCGCTGGGTCGGGCGGCAACCGAGATGGGGACGTCCACCACGACGGGCGACGGCGGCATGACGAAGGAAGAGCGCATGTCGTCGAAGACGCTCGTATATCAGTGTCTGCCCTCGCGCTACGGATTCAATCCGGACGACGTGCGCAAGGCCGATGCCATCGAGGTCGTCATCGGTCAGGGCGCGAAGCCCGGCGGAGGCGGCATGCTGCTCGGGCAGAAGATCAATCCGAGGGTGGCCAAGATGCGTGTGCTGCCCGAAGGCGTGGATCAGCGTTCGGCCTCGCGTCATCCGGACTGGACCGGCCCCGACGATCTCGCGATCAAGATCAAGGAACTGCGGGAGATCACCGACTGGCGCGTGCCGATCTACGTGAAGATCGGTGCCACGCGCGTCTTCAACGACGTGAAGCTCTGCGTGCACTCGGGGGCGGATGTCGTCGTGATCGACGGCATGCAGGGTGGTACCGCTGCGACGCAGACCGTGTTCATCGAGAACGTCGGCATTCCGACGCTGGCCGCCGTGCGTCAGGCCGTCGATGCATTGGAAGATCTCGACATGCGCGGCAAGGTTCAGCTCGTCGTGTCGGGCGGCATACGTACCGGGGCGGATGTAGCCAAGGCCCTGGCGCTGGGAGCGGATGCCGTGTCGATCGGGCAGGGCGTCATGATGGCGTTGGGCTGCAATCACGAGATGTACATCCAGGACGGCAAGCACCACAGCGCGGTCGAAGATTATCGCAGGCTCGGCACCGAGCCCGGTTTCTGTCATCACTGTCATACGGGCCGATGCCCCGTCGGGGTGACCACGCAGGATGCCGTGCTCGAACAGCGCCTCGAGCCTGCGGTCGGTGCGCGCCGCGTGCGCAACTATCTCAAGACGCTCAACATGGAGCTCACGACGATTGCGCGCGCGTGCGGCAAGCAGAACGTGCATCACCTCGAACCGGAGGATCTCGTCGCGCTGACGGTGGAGTCCGCGGCGATGGCGAGGGTGCCGTTGGCCGGGACGAGTTGGGTGCCGGGGAAGTAACACACCTCTGAGGGGAAGGGGGAAGAGGGAAAAGAGGAACGGAGCGCGACGCAAGGATGCGAGCGTTCCGTTGCGTACGTCTCCCATGGACGAACGACGCGCCAACGTCGTTCTCTTTTCTTCGATGAAACTGTGGTGTACCGGGTCCGTCGCTCGATTGACCTTGCCCCCCTCGATGCCTCACACTGGCTGAGCCGTTTTGGTTTCGTGCCGTAGCCAGAAAACCTTGGAGGAGGGGCTCGCATGCAACGTCGTCGACGCGCGTCCGGCATTTTTGCCGGCGCCATCTGTTCGCTTGCGCTTGTTGGCGCGCAGGCATTCGCCCAGGGCTGGAAACCCGATCAGTCCGTCGAACTCATCGTCACATGCTCTCCGGGATGCGGGCCGGACCGCATGGTGCGGCTCATGCAGCGTACGTTTCAGAGCCGACAGCTCATCGAGCCCTCGAGCGTCGTTCAGAACAAGGCCGGCGGCGGCGGGGCGGTGGCGCACATCTACCTCAATCAGTTCCCGACGAGTGGTCACCATCTCATCCACACAGGCAAGGTCGTGCTGGCTGCTCAAGCAGTCGGGCGCACGGTTGCTTCGTATACCCAACTCACTCCGATTGCGAATCTGTTTACCGAGTACATCGGCATTGCAGTGCGGGCCGATTCGCCGATCCAGTCGGGACGCGACCTGATTGCGCGGCTCAGGAAGGATCCGGCGTCCGTAAGCTTCGGGATTGCAACCTCGCTCGGCAATACGAATCACCAGGGAATCGCGGGCCCCATGAAGGCTGCAGGTGTCGACATTCGAAAGATGCGCAATGTCGTCTTCAATTCAGGTGCCCTCGCGACGACCGCCATGCTGGGCGGACACGTCGACGCCGTACCGGTCTCCGTCGGCAGCTGGCAGCCGCTCATGAAAGCCGGCAAGGTGCGCGTCATCGGCGTGACCTCGCCGGAGCGGCTGCCGGGCGACTACGCGGAGATTCCGACGTGGCGCGAGCAGGGGGCGAATGTGGTGGTCTCGAACTGGCGCGCGATCTTCGGCCCGAAGCAGATGCGACCCGAGCAGGTCGCCTACTGGGAGAACGTGTTCCGGCAGCTCCTCGAGTCGCCGGAGTGGAAGGCGGAGATGACGCGGGTCAATGGAACTACGGATTTCATGCCCGCAGCGCGTTTTCGCAAGTACATCGACGAAGACTATGCGCCGGTCGAGGCGTTCCTTGTCGACCTCGGTCTCGCGACCAGGCAGCGTTGACTGCGGACACTGTGCTGCGCACAGGCTCCGGGAAGTGGGAACTGGGAAATGGGAAAGGCCGGAACGGTCATGCCTCGCGATTCCTTCCCCTGCCGGACTGAATCGCTCAGCCTATCCTCCGCCATCTCAGCATGAGGCGGTGTATCTGGCCCCTCTCCTTTCCCCGTTCCCTTTTTCCGGATCCGCTGCGGTAAAGTACCGCCATGGCCAAGCATTCCGATGAAGTCGTCGCCGCGCCGCAAGCCGAGGACGCCTCCGCTTCAGTCGAGACGCTCGAGCGCATGATCGGCGCGGAGTTGAAGCGCGTGCGTCTCGGGCAGCACCTCACCATTGCAGAGGTCGCGAGGAAGTGCGGCATCACCGGCGGCATGTTGAGCAAGCTCGAGAACGGGCACATCTCGGCGAGCCTCGACACGCTTGTTCGCCTGACGAGTGCGCTGGGGATCAGCCTGTCCTCGCTCTTCCAGGGTTTTTCCGAATCCGAGGGCGGCGCGCAGCTCGTGAAGAAGGGCAAGGGGATGGAGGTCGTGCGCCGCGGCACCAAGCGCGGCCACACCTATCAGCTGCTTGCTTCCGAGAGGGGGCCGCGGCGCACCTTCGAGCCGTTTCTCATCACGCTCACCGACGAGAGCGAAGTGTTCCAGCGCTTCCAGCATCCGGGGACCGAATTCATCCATCTGCTCGAAGGACGGCTCGAGTATCGGCACGGCAAGCAGCTCTATCCGATGGGACCGGGCGATTCCCTCACGCTCAAGGGCGACGTCCCGCACGGCCCGGAACGACTGATCAAGCTGCCGATCCGGATGTTGTCGATCATCATGTACGGCGGCGAGGCCGGTGGTGGCTGATCTCACGCCGAGCGCCATCGTGCGCGAGCTCGACCAGTACGTGATCGGTCAGGAAGACGCAAAGAAGACACTGGCCGTCGCCGTGTACTGGCACTACCGCAAGTCGGATCGCGCACTCGCCGATTCGATGGAACTCACCAAGAGCAACGTGCTGCTGATCGGATCGACGGGCACGGGCAAGACGCTGTTGTGCGAGACGCTCTCGCGCATACTCGGCGTGCCCTTCGTCACGGCGGATGCCGCCTCCCTTGCGCAGACGGAATACGTCGCGCGCGAGATCGAAGCGATCCTGCAGCGACTCGTCGACAAGGCGGGCGGCGATCTCGGGCGCGCCCAGCGTGGCGTCGTGTTCATCGACGAGATCGACAAGCTGAGGACGATGTCGAACGGTGCCCGCGCCTCAGGCGAGAGCGTTCAGCATGCCTTGCTCAAGATCATGGAAGGTTCCCAGGTTCGACTGCCGGGCGGTGCGTACATCGACACCACGCACATCCTGTTCATTTGCGGCGGCGCGTTCGTGGGCATCGAAGAGATCCTGCGCGATTCGCAGGCCTTCGGCTTTCTGTCGTTCTCCGGCAAGGACAATCCCGGCATTCTGAAGACGCTCAACGCACGAGTGAAGCCGGGGGACTTGCGTCAGTACGGACTCATTCCGGAGTTTGCCGGGCGCCTGCCGATCGTGGCCCGCCTGGACGACCTGTCGAAGGATGCCCTGGTGCGCATCCTGACCGAGCCGAAGAACTCGATCTACCACCAGTTCCGCAACATCCTCGGGAGTGATGGGGTGGTGCTCGACATCGAGCGCATCGTGTTCGAGCAGATCGCCGAACTCGCGCTCGAGTACAAGGCTGGCGCCCGCAGTCTGCGCGGCATCTTCGAAGGCATGATGACGGACGTGCTCTACACCATTGCCGATGACAAGCGCATTCGGCGCGTTGCCATCGGTTCGCTGTTCGACCTGCCGCGCTACGAGCGCTGAGCGATCAGGCGGTCTGCAGTTCCTTGCGCTCGGCCGCAGGCTGTTCCACGGTCGGGCCTTCTCCGCGCAAGGTGGTGCGGCGCATGTCGCGCGGTTCGTTCGCGGGGAAGGGGCGGGCGCGATGCATCGTCTGTCGGTTGTCCCACATGACCAGATCGCCTTCGCGCCACTGATGGGAGTAAACGAATTCGCGTTGCGTCGCATGCTCGTTCAGATCGCGCATAAGCAGGCGCGCTTCGGGAATGCTCCAGCCCACGACGCGGCCGATGTGCGACGAGAGGTACACGGACTTGCGTCCGGTACGCGGCAAGGTGCGCACCAGACGCTGACGCACGGGTTTGAACCGTTCGCGCTCTTCGTCCGTGAAATCCGCATAGCCGACCGATTCGCGCGAGTAGAGCTGGGAGTGTTCGCAGACGAGACCATCGATCTGGGCCTTGATTTCATCGTCCAGTGCGTCGTATGCCGCACCCATGTGCGCGAATTCGGTGTTGCCGCCCTTCGACGGGATGCGGACCGCGCGCAGGAGCGAATACTTCGCAGGCGTAGGCTTGAATGACGAATCCGAATGCCACAAGCGGTTGCCGATCGCGAAGAGACGGCGCCGATCGTCCGCCGCGAACACCTGATTGTTGCCGTCGAGGTTCGAGACATCGGCGAACGTCGTCGGCAGGCGGAAGTCGGCGTCGGCCCGCAGGCTGCTGCCGCGCGCATCTTCCATCTCGCCCAACGCGCGCGTGAATACCAGATGCTGCTCGTCGGTGAGATGCTGACCGCGGAACACGAGGACCGCGTAGCGATCCATTTCGTGGTGGACGAGTTCGGCCTCGTCGGCCGTCAGCGGTTTGCGCAGATCGAGGCCTTCGACTTCGGCGCCGATGTGGCGGGTCAGTTCGCGGATGCGGATTGTCATCGTTTCCTCCTCCAGGGGGCCGTTGCGACGGGCGTCCAATCGGTGGAACCGACGACGCCGTATAGCGTCCGCCGATACTACACCTTTTGACTTTACTCAGCGGTCGAGGCGTTGTTCCGTGCGCACTTCATTGCGGCGGCCTGGGATCTGCTTCCCGAGCCCTTCGGGGACTCAAGCCGATCTTCTGCTCGTCGTGGCGAATCAGCCCAGCGCGGCCACCTGCAGCTTGTAGGCTTCCCGTGTGGTCTTGAAGCGCTCGAACGGAAACTTCATCGGTACGCCTTCGATCGCTCCGAGGAGCATCATGAGATGCGCTTCCCAACCCGCACAGGCGCGCGCGATGTCTTCGTTCGCGGGAACACCCACCGTCAACGTCAATCGCGTGCCGCCATCGGCAGGTGCCACCTCCCATCGCACGGGGCGCGCCGGTTCGGCGCCGCTGCTCCACGAGTATTCGAGCAGCCTGCCGGGCTCGTAGGCCGTCACCGTGCTGTCGATGACCGTGCCGCTGTCGGTGAAGTTGAGCTTGGCTGCGCCGCCGAGTCTGAGTTCGATCGTGCCGGGCGCGAGCCATTCGGCGATACGCTCGGGCTGCGTCAGCATGCGCCAGACGCTCGTTTCATCGTGCTCCATCATGCGTACCAGCTGGCCCACGAATCGGTCGCCGACGCGACGCAGTGTGCCCAGTTCTTCGTTCGATGCGCTCACTTTTTCTCCCCGAGTGGTTCAGTGTGCCGATGCAAGGCTCTAGGAGCCTGTCGGACTTGATTTCGCGCGCTGCGTTGTGCCCAGAACGAGCGCAGGTTAGGCGCTCGGTGCAGTCCAATATCGCGAATATTGGCAAGCCGAGCAACGACGCATGCGCTCGTTCCGGGCACAACCCGAAGGGACGGGGCGCTTTTCGCGCAGGGCGTTGTCGGCCGACTTGTCGATATTCTCGATA